>JASHYQ010000252.1 GCA_030042955.1 Thermoplasmata archaeon | reverse complement strand
GGCCCGAGCATCCGGACCGATACTCCCAACCGCTGGGCCAGCGCGGCGCAGTTCGTGGCATTGAACCGCGACGCCGGAACGTCGCGGCCAAGGATCACCAAGCCCCAGCGGTCCTTTACCCGGGCTATCGCCTCGATGAGACGATCGACCCGCTTGTTCTCGAAGAATCCGCCCGCGTAGACGGCCACGTGGGGGGTCGGCAGGGCCCATCGGGCCCGAACCACCGCCGGAGGCTCTGGGCTGGAGGCGAATTCATTGGCATCTATGCCGGAGGGAATCGTCTCCAGACGCCCGGGGGCGACCCCCCACCGCAGGAGCTGCCCGCGTTCGTACTCGGTCAAGCACACGTACTCGTCGAACGCGCGTATGGCTCGGGGGAAGTACCGTTCGAAATACCATCGGTCCCAGGCGCGGGGATGCATCGCGTACTGATAGAATCCGTAGCCGGTGAGCACCTGCGGCCAGTCGAACAGTCGGGCCACCGGGAAATAGAAGTCCGCGCACCAGATTCGGTTCCCGTGGAGGTGGAAGAGGTCGGCATCGATCGACCTTAGTTGACGGAGGTAGCCCGACGGCACCCGTACTCCGGCCACCGAGCGCATGGGAAGACGGATCACTTCGACCCCATGGATCGACTCGTGCTCGGAAGTGCCGGATTCCAGCTGGGTGAGTACCGTGGCTCGATGACCCCGTACTACGAGGTTTTCTGCCAACATCTGCACCACCCGCTCCGTTCCCCCGGGAGCGGGAAAGTACCGGTGATTGGCCAGGAGGACATGCATGCCGAGGGGTAGTGGGCGGGGAGGAAAGGGTTTCTCCGCTACGAGTTCCGTGACGATGTTTGCTACCGAGAGTCCTCCCGGACTTCAGTGGGCTGTGGCGTTCTCCCCGATCCGGACACGGCAGAGCGAAGGCAAAGCTCCTCGGTAAGGAGCCGTCCTATCGGCTCTCGTCCACTTCGTTCAAGCGGCGACGACTCGGCCCGGTTCGAGCATTTTTGCTTATAAACGAAACTTAAAGGACCGGGGCGCCTTCGGGGCGCTGGCCGATTTCCGGCACCCTCCGGTCGGTCAGAGGATCGCAGATTACTGATGAAACGACAGATGGTCGACATGCTCGCGGAGCTGATCAAGATCCCGAGCGACCCGAGCGCCAACAAACAGGAGATTCTGGACTATGTCCAAACCTTCACCGATCAGATCCACATGCGCAACACGCTCCTCGGGGACCCGGGCACTCCCGCTCTGCTGGCGGAGTACGGGCAGGCCGGGATCGTTCTCTCGGGTCATCTCGACACGCCGCCCGTGGGCGACTACTGGAGCTTTTCCCAGAGCCAGTTAGCTTCGGGACGCATGTACGGCCGTGGGGCCGCCGACATGAAAGGAACGGTCATCGCGATGATGCAATCCGCCCAGGACCTGGTCTCCCGCAAGATCCCGGTCGCCCTCGCCCTCACGACGGACGAAGAGACCACGATGCAGGGCGCTCAGGCGCTCTCGAAGACCCTGACTCTCCGTCGGGCCAAGGCGGTGGTCGTCGGGGAACCAACCGGCCTTCGCATTGCCGCTGCGGAGAAGGGGGTCCTCGACCTCGCGATTGAGACCCGGGGGAAGGCCGCGCACGGGGCGATGCCGCATCTCGGCGAGAACGCGATCACCAAGATGATGCGGATCCTGCGCGGGCTCGAGTCGTTCAAGA
The DNA here is from genome assembly GCA_030042955.1 of Thermoplasmata archaeon. Lineage (GTDB taxonomy): Archaea > Thermoplasmatota > Thermoplasmata > Lutacidiplasmatales > UBA184 > Lutacidiplasma. The sequence goes on along the minus strand of JASHYQ010000252.1, from coordinate 2,692 downwards.
GCCGGATCGCCCACCCGGAGCTCGGCACCGTGACCCTCAACATCGGCACGTTCAACGGGGGCACGAGGATCAACGTCGTCCCGAGCAAGTGCACCGCCGAGGTCGACATCCGCTTCCCGCCGCCGTACACCCCGGACCAGCTCTACCACGAGATCGAGGAGCACCTGCGACGGATCAAGACGCCGTTCACGCTCCGGCGGATCGTGACGATGCCGGCGGTCCAGATCAACCCGGCCTCCGACCACGTCAAGATCCTGCAGGAGGTCGCGCAGGCCGAGACGACCGTGCTCGTCCACGCCTCCGAGGCGGTCCACTACGCCCAGGTGAACCCGCGGGTCGTGATCTTCGGCGCCGGCGAGGAGGAGCTTTCCCACCAGGCGAACGAGTACGTGAAGACCGAGGCGGTCGCGCGGGCGACCGAGGTCTACAAGAAGTACGCCCAGCGGCTCGCCGCGACGCGCTCGCTTGCCTAGGCCGAGGACGCGGGAGGACTCCCTCCCCATCAAGTAAGACGGCGCCTAGCCGGGCCGCGTGAGGGTCGCCCAGCTCGCGACGCGGTACCCTCCCGGACCGGGAGGGGTCGAGCGGCACGTCGCGGAGCTCTCCGCCCACCTCCCGGCCCGGGGCCACACGGTCGACGTCCTCACGAGCGACCTCTACCGGGAGTACCCCTGGCGACGGCTCGACCCCGCGGTCCCCCGCCAGGAGCGGACCCCGTTCGGCTCGGTCCGACGCCTGCCCGTCTGGTCGCTCCCGGGGGCGGCGCACTACACGTTCTTCCGGGGCCTCGACCGGGCCCTGGACGAGCTCCGCCCCGACCTCGTGCACGCGCACACCTACGGCACGCACCAGGTGACCGTCGCGGCGCGACGGAGGAGGGCCGTCGGCACGCCGCTGGTCGTCACCGCGCACTACCACCCGCCGTGGTCGATCGAGGGCGGATGGTGGAGGCGGCGGCTCCGCGGGGTCTACGACCGCTGGCTCGCCGGACCGACCCTCGCGCAGGCGGCGCGGCTGATCGTGCAGACCCGGGAGGAGGAGCGCCTCGTGCGCGCTCTCGGGGTCCCCCTCCCCCCCGTGGAGGTCGTTCCCCCAGGCTACACGCCGCTCCCGCCTCCCGCGGCCGATCCGGCCGCGTTCGCCCGTTCCGTCGGGGTCGACGGCCCGTTCCTGCTCTTCGTGGGCCGGCTCGCGTCGAACAAGGGGCTCGTTCGTCTGGTCGAGGCGTTCGCGCCGCTGGCGCGCCAGGACCCCCTGGCGACCCTCGTCCTCGTCGGGGAGGACGGCGGCGTGGGAACGGCCGTCGACGAGCGCAGCCGCGCCCTCGGGCTCGAGCGGCGGGTCCGCCGGGTCGGCCACATCGCCGACGAGCGGCGGCTCGCCTCGGCGTACCGCGAGGCGCGGGCGCTCGTCCTCCCCAGCGACTACGAGGCGTTCGGCCTCGTCCTGCTCGAGGCGCTCGCGCAGGGGACCCCGGTCGTCGCCTCCCGCGTAGGGGGGATCCCCGAGGTGATCGACGACGGGCGGACCGGCGTGTTGGTTCCCCCCGGGTCGACCCCGGCGCTCGAGGAGGCGCTGCGGCGCCTCTGGGAGGACCCGGCGCTCGGGCGCCGCCTCGGCGAGGCCGGCCGCGCGACGGTCGTCCCGCGGTACTCGTGGGAGGCGGTGGCGGGCGATATCGACCGGATCTACCGGGAGGTGGCGGGGCCCTGAAGATCGTCCACGTGACGCTCCGCTTCGATGCTCCGGGCGGGGTCGAGACGAACGTGCGGGAGCTCGCGCGCCGCCTCCACGACGCGGGCGACGACGTAGAGGTGTTCGCGAGCGACCTCTACGACGAGGCGAGCTGGGACCGCCGGTCGGACTACCGGCCCGTCGTCGACGGCGTGCCGGTCCGCCGGTTCGCGGTCCGCCGCCACCTCGTCCCCCGGCTGAACCTGCCGATGTTCGTCGGCCTCCTCGACGCGTTGGCGGACAGCGGCGCGGACGTGATCCACGCCCACTCGCACCGGTACGGCCACGTCCTGCAGTCCGCCGCCGTCGCGCGGAGGGCCGGGATCCCCCTCGTAATCTCCACCTCGTACCACCCGGCGGACCGGCGCGAGTCGCGCCGCAACCGCCTCCTCCTTCGGCTCGATGACCACGCCTTCGGCCTCACGGCCTACCGGGTCGCCGACGCGATCGTCGTGCAGTCGGAGCTCGAGCGGCGCCTGATGGCGGAGTTCGCTCCGCGGGACCGGATCCGGATCGTGCCTCCCGGGGTCGACCTCGCCGAGTGGGGGAGACCGGAGGACGACCGGACGGAGGGGCTCGACGTTCCGGACGACTACTGGCTGTACGTCGGGCGGATCGCCTCCAACAAGGGGCTCCCCCACCTGATCGACGCGGTCGCCGAGGTCCCGCCCGCGCAGCGGCGGTCCCTCGTCCTCATGGGCTCCGACTGGGGGGAGCGGGCCCACCTCGAGGAGCAGGCCCGGCGTCGGGGGATCGCCGACCGGCTCGTCTTCCTCGGTCACGTCGCCGAGCGGCGGGCCTACCGTGCGGTCTTCCGCCGGGCCCGCGCGCTCGTGCTACCGTCCGAGTGGGAGGCGTACGGCTTCGTCCTGCTGGAAGCGATGGCGGCCCGGACCCCCGTCGTCGCGACCGCGGTCGGGGCCGTCCCCGAGGTGCTCGGAGGCGGGCGGTACGGGCT
>JASHYQ010000251.1 GCA_030042955.1 Thermoplasmata archaeon | reverse complement strand
AGGACCTGGGGCACGCGTTCCGCACCCGTGCGGAGGGATGGGTGCGGATGGCCCGCCCCGGGGACTCCTCCGCCATCGCTCCGTTGGAGGAGTCGGTCCTCCTCTGGAAGCGGATCGGATGGCAATATGAATGGGCGGAGACGCTGCTCTGGCTCGCTTCTGCTTATCGGCGTACGGGAGACCGCGTGCGGTCCACGGCGCTAATCGACCAGGCGGACGAGTTCCTCTCTAAGGTTGGTGCACAGCCCGGCCTCGGTGATTCTCTGCCCGCGTAGACGTGACCGAACGCTCCCCGTGCCGGCATTGGCTGGGTCTCGTCCCCAACCACCGCTCCCGGCACGACGTCGTTTCGCCCTCGCCGGAGCGAACCTCGCGAGGGGGGGCCCGGTCTCAGGACCCGACCCGGCTCAAAATCCTCAGGGCCCTGAACGTGATCATCTTGCTCGGTTGACCTGCGTCCTCGAAAACAAGCGGTGTGGGGCGTTTCTCGGGGTGTGCTGCGAACCAGCGAGCTCCCTCGGGGTCTGGATCCGTCTGATGCGCGTCCAGATTCCATCTTCCGTCCTTTCGCCGCTTGGAGCGAAGCAGCTCGAGCGCGTGGCCGAGCCGGCGGTCCTTTCCGTAGCCGAGCGCGGTCAGGCAGTCGAGCCCGACCAAAAGGTCGTAGTAGTAGTGCGTCGGCCAGTGAAAGCGGTACCAGGGCTCGTACCGATCGCCCTGGAGGTGCAGTTCGCGCTCGAGGAAGTACTCCGCGCCTCGTTCGACGCAACCCGTCATGGAAGCGGTCCACTTCGGGCGGGGATACGCGGCGAACGCGGCTAGCCCCTCCCAGGCGTCAAGCGTCCTGCTAGGCGCCGGACTGTCCCGATTCCAGCGACATGTCCATCCCCCCTTGGGATGAGCCGTTCGGACCAGGAACTCGAGGGTCTTGCGAGTTCGTGGGTCGTCCTCGTAGCCCATCATAAGGAGGGCTCGCGCCATGTTGGCGGTAAAGCAGTGGTGTCCCTTCCCTTGCCCGAGGCCTCCCACCCCGCCACCGACCAGCGGAGATTTCCTAATCCAGTACTCGCATGAGTCTCGCACTTGAGGGATCTCGCGCGAGGCCCCGAGGTCGGCGAGGGCGAGCATGGTCCAGTGAGTCCCCAGAAAGCGAGGCTCCATCCGGCCACCGTCGCGAACCCACCAGCCTCCGGGCTCTCGACGGGAAAGGGTATCCTTGACCCAGCCGACGGACCGGATCAGCGCCCTGGCCTCTCGGACCTCGGGATTGGACTCGTGCTCGCCCATCAACTGAGTCAGGGTCAGGTATCGGACCGACGGTTGATCCGGTTCGAGCAGCCACTCTAGGACGTGTTTCTCAGCCCCCTTGCCCATCACCGTGACCCCCTCTCCGGGATAGCGGGAGACCCTAGGAGTGCCTCCTTTTGACCTGTTATGACCCAATGCGCGAGTTAGGGAAGACCCCGGCCCTGGACCGCCGACGGTTCCCGGACCTCCTGGGTCCAGTTCGTATCGGATTCGGACGGTTCGCGACCGGAGGTTCCCGTGAACGGACGCCGCCGTTCATCGCCTAACGTAAACCGCAGATTAATACCCCTAAACCCCCCTCGGTCGAACGTGCAGCTTCGTCACCGGGAATCGAGCGACCCGATTGGGCGGGCCCTCGAATGTGCCGACCGCTGCGCCAAGGATGGGACCCAGGACCATCCGCTGACGCCCGAGCTGTTCTGGGAGGCTCTCAAGCGCGACGGGTTCTACTTCCCGAATGATCCCCCGGGGGCCGACGAGCACGGGCGTTTCTTCGCGCATCTCGTACTCGACCATGCGGTCGCGCTCGGCCGAATCACCGGCAACACGTCCCAACACCACTACTGGGCAATCCAGTAGGTCGGGTCAGATTCCGCACCCGGTCCGCGGGACCGTTCGAGGGCCGTTATCCCCGGGCGCGTCTGGAGCCGGCCCTCTGGTAGTCGCGCTCTAAGGCGTGGCCGAAGTGCCTCCAACTCTGCACGATGGATCGTTCCCACTGAGATTTAGGAGGGTTCTTCGCACCGACTCCGGATGGCCGACGCCGGGCCGTTAGTGTGAGTTGGGTCCGGTTCCCAGGGAGCGGCGAGAGCCGGTAGTCCAACGAAACGACCCGGTGGCTTCCCACCGAATCGGAGTGCCAGCGGTTGGGCGGAAGGAGCCGCACGACGTGCCGGGACCAATGCCAGCCCTCCTTGGTGTCGTAGAGGTCCTCGTAGATGACTTTCCGATAAGACCGATAGAGTATCCGTCGTTCGTACTCCTCCTGCTCGAGATGCGCGTCCTTCGGCGTGTAGTCTGTGCACCATCGGTAGACAAAGCCGAGCGGTGCTCGGAAGGTCGCTCGCACTTCGTATCTAGGACCTGGCCAGCGTTTCGGCATGAATTCGCCTCCGGGCAAGCGGCCGAGAGGGGAATCCGGGCGATGAATGTTGCGCCAGGATGCCCACTCAACCGACTCGCTGCGGTCCTTCTCCCGAGTCTCTTCGGCGAAGGTAGGCGAGTACCGCTGCGGCGTTTTGGTCAGGCGGGTAGACGGGGTAGAACACCCTTTCGATCCGACCCTCATCGGCCACGACGGTCAGCCGTTTGACCAACGTTTTCCCTTGCAACGGGAAGCGGTGCTGCTTGCCTTCGAAGAGTACCGTGGGCGACTTTAGGGACGCAACAAACGTCGGTAGCCGTAAGGCCCGGGCCAGCTCGAACCGAGAATCGTTCAGGAGTTCGAACGGCAGGTGCATTCGTTCCGCAAACTCGACCTGTTCGGTGAGCCCCTGCTCCGGTTCCTGCCCTTGGCCGCTGACGCCAAAGACCGCACAGTGCCGGGAGCGGAATTCTGGGTACGCGTCCCGAAACCCGAGATTTTGCAG
>JASHYQ010000250.1 GCA_030042955.1 Thermoplasmata archaeon | reverse complement strand
CGAACGTCGCTCCTGCCTGTCACCCCCGCTAAGGACGGTTTCGGTGTGTAAGGGGACGCCCAACCCCCCGGTCCAGCCTAGCGGGAAGAGGAGGTCGGGACTCGTACATAGCGGTTGGTGCAAGCTCCCTCGGGGGCCGGAATCGGTTGATTCCGATTGCCGAAGGGTCTTAAGGGGCCAGGACCCCCCAGTACGTTGAGGAGCGCGGAGATGACGCACGTCTCCGACCCGCGGAAGGTGGTCCGGGGGTCCTTCATCGTCCTGCTGATGGCCCTCACCGTGGCCGCAGGCCTAGCGGTGGTCGGCTCCCACGGGGCCGGGGTGCCCGGACCCGCGCTCGCCGCCTCGGCCCTTCTCCCCGCTCCCCGAGCCGCTACCTTCTACCCGGTGACCTTCACCGAGTCCGGCCTCAAGGCGGGAACGACCTGGGTGGTGGAGCTGAACCGGACCCCCTCGAACAGCGGGACGACCGAGATAATCTTCGCCGAGCCGAACGGCACCTACAACTTCACGCTCGTGCCGCCGGTGGGGTACGCCGCCAACGTCACCAACGGGAGCGTGACCGTGCGGGGGGGGCCGGCGTCGGCCGAGATCGGGTTTTCGCCGGCCACCGAACCGCCGGCCCCCAGCACCGGTTCGGGAGGGATCCCGTTGTGGCTCTGGGTCGTCGTCGTGCTGGTGGTGGTCCTGGCCGCGGTCGCCGCCTACTTCGGCCTCAGGGAACGAAAGCCTCCCCCGTCGGAGCCGGCGGCTCCCGCCACGCCCCGTGGACCCGCGGAGGTCCCCGCCTCCGCGAGCCCTCGACCCCCGGAGTCACCGCCGGGGAGCTCCTAGGCGCCCGGGGAGCCCCCCGCGGTCCCCACCGGGGCGGCGGGGAGGCTCAGCGGATGTGGTCGAGGCTGAACGAGCCGAGGTTGAGCGAGCGCTTGGTGAACGTGTAGCCGATCCAGGCGCGCGACTGGGCCTCGCCGACCCCGCGGACCGAGAGGAACGTCTTCAACTGCTCCACCTTCAGGTTGATCGAGCCGTCGACCATGTGCTCGAGGGTCTCGAGGTCGGCGTCCGTGTGCATCCCGGTCTCGAGGACGTAGTAGGCGGCGGCGCCGTCGATCTTCCGTCGGCCGACGAACGGCTGGAGGAACCGGAACGTCGCCGTGGTGTCGAGGTAGGCCGTGACGGTGGAGACCGTTTCGAAGACGAGCCGGTAGGCCGGATACCGCGCCTTCAGCTCCTCGGAGAATCCGTTCACCGTCGAGGCGAGCTGGTCGAGGACCCCCTTGTCGGTCGGCGAGAGAAGTCGCACCCCGGGACCGGACTGCGTCGAGCCGACGCTCCGGGAGTACATGTCCACGTAGCGGACCATCCCGTTCTTCTCGGCCTCGGCGTAGCCGGGGAAGAGGGAGGTGAGGTCCTCCTTCACCTGGCCCCACGTCTTGTCCGTGACGACCCAGATCGATGGGATCCCGAGCTTGAGCCCCTCCGCGGAGAAAATCCGCGCGAGCACGTCCTTGCCGGTATGCGCCGGTCCGTTGACCAGGATCTGGGCTCCGACCGGGAACCCTCCGTAGACGAGGTCGTCGAGCCGACGGACCCCGCTCTTCACCTTGACCTCCTGGACGTCCGCGACGGCCTCCCGGTGCATCTGGTCGGCCTCGACCTCGGCGGCCTTCCCCGCGAGCCTCTCGAGCTCGACCATCCGCTCCCGAAGGGCGGACTCGCGCGACCGCAGCTCCTCCTCCTTCTGGGTCAGCTGGTGGCGGAGGTCCTCGAGGCGACGGCTCTCGTCGGAGGCGCCGACGCTTCCCGTCGCGGCGACCTCGCGACGCATCTCCTCGAGGCGTCGGGCCTCGAGGTCGAGCGCCTGCTTGCGGGTCGCGAGGCGTTCCTCGTACACCCCGAGCTCGCGCTCCTTGAACTCGAGCGGGGAGCGGCGACGCTCCATCTCGTCCGACTGGATCCGGATCTCCTCGAAACGGGCGCGGAGCGCGTTCTCTCGCGCCACAAGGTCCTTCTCGCGCGAGTCGACCTCCTCGAGGCGCTTGCGTACCTCCTCGGCGACCGTCCCCGGGGCCCCGGCGAGGATCTCGGCTCGCTCCCGCCCTCGCTCGGTCTCGGCCCGGAAGTTCCGCACCTCGCCTTCGAGCTGGACGAGACGGCGACGGAGCTCGGTCTCGCGTTCGATGTACTCGTGCTCCCGGTTGGAGAACTCCTCTCGGAGCCGGGCGTCGACCTCGCGGGCGACCTTCTCGGCGGCGTCGGCCGCGACGCGGCGCGAGGCCTCGGTCCCCGCGGGGGTCGGGACCGGCGTCGCGGCCGGGCGGGTCCCGTCCCCTCCCTGGAGCGCCAGTAGGCGGAGCTTGAGCTCGGCGATCTCATCCTCCTTCGCGCGGACGGCCGCCTCGCGCTCCTTGGCTTCGTGCGATCGGACGTACTTGATGACGGCGATTGAGCCGCGCTTGACGTGCTCGACCTCGTCCTCGAGCTGCTTGCGCCGGCCCCGCTCGTCGAACAGCTGCCGGTGGAGGTCCTGCGACTCCTGGATCAAGGTCGCCGGGTCGAACTGGTCGGATTTCACGCGGTCGAGGAGCCCGGTGAGCCACTTCACGACGGTCTCTTCGCGTTCCAAGACCGGCATGACGGACGGGTCGGTCGGTCGGACCGCCGCGGGGGCGGCCTCGGCCGGCGCGGCAGGTCCGGGGGTCGGGACGGGAGCGGCCGGTGCGACCGGTCGGACCTCCTCGGACGAGCGGATCCACTCCTCCATGGCCCGGTCGTCCCCGCCGACCCACTTGCGAAGGACCTCCGTCGACTCCTTCGGAGCGACCGAGACCCGGTGCTTGCGGCTCTTCTCGGGCCGGCGGAGCGTGCCGACCCACTTCTCGACGATCTGTTCGGAATCCGCCGGATGGGCCGCCGTTCGGGGGGCCCGGAGGCGGGCGATCTCGACGAGGGAGAGGCCGGCCTCGTGCAGCTCGACGTCCGAGAGCTTCGCGACCGCCTCGGGGGTCGCATGGCCCGCGCGGACCAGCGCTTCGGCGACCGTGGGAGGAACCCCGAGCGCCGTCGCGAGCTCGGCGGCGGCCGACGAGCGGGCCGACAGGCTCACCGTCGATGCGCTCTCCGCCGTACCGTCCATAACCGCTGGGGAGTTCAATTAGCGCGCTCGGGGGCTTAATATGTCTCCCGAACGCCGCCGGGCCGTCGGACGCCTCTCGACTATCCCATAAATACCGAGGCGCCTCCTCCCGACCCGTGGACCTCGAGGCGCGCGTCGACCGGGTCAGCCGCCATGCGGTCGAGGTGCTCACCCCGGACGAGCTCCGTACCCTGCTGGCGACCCAGGACCACCCCCGGGCCTACATCGGGTTCGAGCCGTCGGGAATCCTCACGGTCGCCCACCTGATCACCGCGCGCAAGATTCTCGACCTCGCCGAGGCCGGCTGTGACATCACCGTGTTCCTCGCCGACTGGCACGCCTGGATCAACGACAAGCTCGGAGGGGACCTCGAGCGGATCCAGGCGAGCGGGCGGTACATGGAGGCCGGCTTCACCGCCCTGGGGGCGGACCCGGCGCGGGTCCGGTACCGGTGGGCCCACGAGCTCGCGGGCTCGTCGGACTACTGGGCCCGGGTCGTGCGGGTCGCGAAGGCGACGAGCCTCGCCCGCACCAAACGCGCGATGTCGATCCTCGGCCGGTCGGAGGAGGAAGGCGCCCTCGACACCTCCAAGCTGTTCTACCCCTCGATGCAGGCCGCGGACATCTTCGAGCTCCCGGTCGACCTCGCCTACGCCGGGATGGACCAGCGGCGGGCGCACGTGCTCGCCCGCGAGGTCGCCCACCACTATGGCTGGAAAGCCCCCGTGGCCGTTCACACGCCGCTCCTCTCGTCGCTGAAGGGCGGCGGCCGCATGGACGCGGCCGAGGGGCTCGTCGAACGGAAGATGTCGAAGTCCGTTCCCGAGACCGGGATCCCGATCCCAGCGGACCGCGCGACGATCGCCGAGCGGATCGCGGGGGCCTTCTGCCCGGCGAAGGAGGTCGACGGCAACCCGGTCGTCGAGGTCGTCCGGTACATCGTGTTCCCCTGGGAGGGACGGCTCGAGGTCCCACGGGCGGCGAAGCACGGCGGCCCGGTCACGTTCGAGACCGAGACGGCGTTCCTGGAAGCGTGGACAGCGGGTGGGTTGCATCCCCAAGACCTCAAGGCGGCGGTCGTCGAGGCGCTCGACCGTCGTCTCGCGCCGACGCGGGCGTACTTCGCCGCCCACCCGGCGACGGCGCCCACCTCGTTCGCCTCTGCGACGCCCCCGACCGGCTGAGCCGACGGCCCGCAAGCACGCTTAAATATCGAGGGCTCTACCGAGTCCCTCACCCGTGAGCCGAGGACCCCCCGGATCGGGGGTTCCGCTGACGCGAGGAACCATGGCGCGACCGATCTACGTGCGATTTGAGACCCCGAGCGACCTCGCCGACAAGGCCCTGCAACTCGTCCAGGTGGCGAGCGAGACCGGCAAGGTCCGCGTCGGGACCAACGAGGTCACCAAGTCGAGCGAGCGCTCCGAGGCGAAGCTGGTCGTGATGGCCGAGGACGTCGACCCAGTCGAGATCCTCGTCCACATCCCGATGCTCTGCGAGGAGAAGCGAATCCCCTACCTGTACGTGCCCAAGAAGCAGCGCCTCGGCCAGTCCGCCGGCCTCTCGAAGTCTGCGGCGAGCGTCGCGGTCGTCGAGCCCGGCGAGGCGAAGGGCCTCTTGGACGAGCTCACGACCCAGTTCCCGAACCTGAAGAAGTAGGGGAGCGGGGCGGGAGGAAGCGACCGTGCCAGAGGACAAGGGCTCGCCGGCCGAGGTCGTCGAGCTGGTCGGCCGCACCGGCATGGCCGGGGAGGCGACGCAGGTCAAGGTCCGGGTCCTCGCGGGCCGCGACCGCGGCAAGATCATCACCCGCAACGTCGCCGGGCCGATCCGGCTCGGGGACGTGCTCATCCTCCGCGAGACGGCGCGGGAAGCGCGCAAGCTCTCCGTTCGGTAAGGGGTCACGATGGTCGTCAAACGCCAGTGCTCGTTCTGCGCGGCCGAGATCGAGCCGGGGACCGGGATGATGTTCGTGAAGCGCGACGGGACCGTCTTCCACTTCGACAACTCGTCCTGCCGCAAACAGCAGCTGAACCTCGGCCGTGTCGGCCACCGCCTGAAGTGGACCCGCGCGCATTCCCTGAAGCGCGCGGCCGACCGGTCGAGCGAGGCCTCCCGTACCGCGGCGCGCACCGCGGCCGCCGCACCGGCCAAGCCGCCCGCGCGGGAGCGTGCGGCGAAACCCGCCCCGCCTCCGGCCGTGCCCGGGGCCACCACTACCCCTTCCGTGCCCGAGCCGTCCGCCCCCGCCCCCGCGCCCGCGGTCGAGGTTCCCGCGGCCGCCCCCGCGAAGAAAGCCCCGCGCCGGGCCCCCGCGAAGGCCGAAGCACCGGCCGCTGCCGGGACCGAACCGGCCAAGAAGCCGAAACCACGGGCCCGTGCCAAGAAGCCGGCGGCCGAGAGCTCGGAGAGCTCGGAGCCGTAAGCCGGCCCCTCCCCACCGCTCGCCTCGAAGCGAATCCGTAAGTCCTTCCGGGCCGGCTCGAGGCCCGCGATGGGCCAGCGCACCGAGCCGGGCACCACTCCGTCCGACCTCGCCGACTACGCCTTCTGTCCGCGCTCGTACTGGTATCGGTACCACCCGCCTCCCGGCGGCCCCAGCGCGGACGGGGTTCGACGGGTCGAGGCCGGCGAGCGGTACCACGCTCGAACCTTGCGCACCACCCGGCACCACGCCGAGCACGGGGGGACGTACTGGGCTCTGGTCGCGGTGGGGTTACTGGTCGTGGTCGGAGGGGTCCTGTGGCTGGTCCTCTGACGCTCCTCGCGCTCGGGGCGGTCCTGGGAGGCGGGCTCGCCGTCGCGGTCGGACTCCGGGCGCTCGCGGCCCGCCGGCAGGAGGGTCGGCACGGGACCCTCGTGTCGGTCGATCTCTCCGGGCAGGGCCGGCTCCTCCGGTCCGAGCGGTTCGCGATCGCCGGGAGACCGGACGAGCTTCGCCGGCTTCCGGACGGGCGGGTCGTGCCGGTCGAGGTGAAGAGTCGCCCCTCCCCTCCCCACGGGCCCCCACCGTCCCACCGCGTCCAGGTGGAGGCCTACTGCCTCCTCGTCGAGGAGGACCTCGGGGTCGCGCCGCCGTACGGGGTCCTCCGGTACGGCGACGGAGGCGAGTTCCGGATCCCGTGGGACCGGCACGCCCGGGCCGAGCTCCTAGCGCTCCGGGCCGAGGTCAGCCGCCCGTACGACGGTCGGGCGAGCCCCTCCGTCAGGAAGTGCGCGGCCTGCCGGTGGCGGGAGGTCTGCGATGCGCGGGCCGGCTAGCGGCGACGGCGGAGCCGGGTGTAGTACACGTCGGTCTCGTAGGGCATCCGGAGTGTACGGCGTCCCCGCGTCGCGGGGTCGGCGGCCAGGAGCTCCCGGACCCGAGCGACCACCTGACGACGAACCCGGGGCCCGCGCGCCTGGATGATGCTCACGGAGAGGACCCGGTCCCGGACCTCGGACGGGGTCGTGCGCTGGACATGGTGGAAGACGCGCTTCCTCGGCGGTAGGAACGGCGAGCCCGGCCGCCGGAGCGGCCCCCAGAGGTTCCCGCCTCGGTAGGCGCGGTGCGCGCCATACTGGTCGAAGATCCGGTTGATCTCGCGGGTCCAGGGGAGCCGGGTGTCCCGGTTGTTCCACACGAGCCCGAGACCGCCCCCGGGCCGAAGGACCCGGGCGATCTCACGGACCGCGGCCGGGCCCCGGAACCAGTGGAACGCCTGGGCCGCGAACACCGCGTCGGCGAATCCGTCCGGGACCGGGATCTTCTCGGCGCGGCCGGGGAGGACGAGCACCTCGGGGAGCTGGCGCTCGAACTCCCGCCGCATCCCCGCCAGCGGCTCCACCGCGACGATCGCGGCCCCGGTGGCCTGGAGGGCGCGGGTGAACTTCCCGGTGCCGCTCCCGAGCTCGACGACCGTCGAGCCGCGTCCAAGACGGAACTGTCGGGCGAGGAAGCGAACCGCCTCGGGGGGGTACCCCGGCCGCCCCCGCTCGTAGGCTCCGGCGGACCGGTCGAACGTGCGGGCGAGCCGGGCGATCGCCGCCCGGCGACGGGAGGGGGATGCCACCTTCCAGCCCACGGCGACCGAGGATAAAGCGGGCCGCCGACGACGGTCGCGCGCCTGCCGGGAAAGCTTTACTCCCCTCGCGACTCGGGCGAACTCGATGGCGGAAGGGAACGTTGAGCGCACGCTGGTGCTCGTGAAGACCGACGGCGTGCGGCGGGGGCTCGTCGGAGCGCTCATCGGTCGGCTCGAGGCCAAGGGGCTCAAGATCGTGGCCGCGAAGATGCTTCGAGTCACCCCGGAGCTCGCCCAGCGCCACTATGTCGAGCACGAGGGGAAGGTCTTCTACACGGCCCTGATCCAGCACATCACCTCGGGTCCGGTCATCGCCCTCGCGCTCGAGGGCCGCTCCGCGATCTCGGTCGTGCGGCTCCTGCTCGGCGCCACCAACCCCCAGCTGGCGGCCCCCGGGACGATCCGAGGCGACTGGGCCCTCGGACTGACGCCCAACCTCGTCCACGCTTCCGACTCCCCCGAGGCGGCGGCGCGGGAACTCGCCCTTTACTTCACCGCCGACGAGTACCAGGCCTACTCCCGGGTCGGTGAGGAGTACTTCTAGCGAGATGGTCGCGCGGGTCGCCGAGGCGGCGCGCGCGCTGGCGGCCGGCGAGCTCGTCGTCTACCCGACCGACACCCTGCTCGGTCTCGGAGCGCGGGCGACGGACCGCCGCGCGGTCGCCCGGCTCGAAGCGCTCAAGGCCCGCCCGTCGGGCCAGCCGCTCTCGGTCGCGGTGAGTTCGGTCGAGGAGCTGGAGCGGTGGGCCGACCTGAGCCCGACCGCTCGTCGGTGGGCGCGGCGCCACCTGCCCGGGCCGTTCACCGTGCTCGTGCCTCCGTCCCGCTGGGCCGCTCGTCGTCTGCCTCGCTCCATCGTACCTTCGGGAGGGGCCCTGGCGGCCCGGGTGCCGGACCATCCCCTCGCTCGCGAGCTCGCTCGCCGGGTCGGACCGGTCGTCGCCACGAGCGCGAACCGGCACGGCCTCCCCCCGTGCCCGTCGGTCCCCGCGGCACGGCGGACGTTCGGGAGCGCGGTCGCGGTCTACCTCCCGGCGCGCCCCGCTCCGTCCGGCCGCCCGTCGACCCTCGTGGACCTGCGGGGCGACGCTCCGCATCCCCTCCGGCGGTGACCATGCCGCCTTCTCCGGACGAGCTCGACCGGTGGAGGGCGGCCGGTCGCATCGCGTCCCGGGCACGGGAGCTGGGACTCCAGCTCGCCGCCGTGCCGGGCGCGAAGCGCAAGGACGTGGCCGAGGCGGTCGAGGCCGAGATCCGCCGCGGGGGCGCCCAGCCGGCCTTCCCCGCGAACCTCTCCCGGAACGTCGAGGCCGCCCACTACACGCCCGCCCCGGACGACACCGAGGTCTTCGTCGCCGGCGACCTCGTGAAGGTGGACGTCGGCGCCCACCTCGACGGTGCCGTCGCCGACACCGCCGACACGGTCGAGGTCGGGGGGACCCACCGGCACGAGAACCTGATCCGGGCGGCCCGCGAGGGGCTGAGGGCCGGCATCGCCCAGGTACGGGCCGGCGGGCGGGTCGACGACATCAGCCAGGCGATCGCCCAGGCGATCCGGGCGCGGGGGCTCAAGCCCGTGGAGGACCTCACGGGCCA
>JASHYQ010000249.1 GCA_030042955.1 Thermoplasmata archaeon | reverse complement strand
CGAGCGGATGCGTCGCGCCACGCCCAGCAGCTCCCGCTGGCTCCGATACCCGCAGCGGCTGTACCACACTCCGTACGACCAGAGGGGCGGGACGGACGGGGGCCCCCGTCGATCCCAGAACCACCGTAGGACCTCTCTCGGCGAGCGCGAGAAGAACAGTCGGATCGTCAGGGGAGCCTCGGGTACCTCCACCTCGCCCAGCCCGAGGTACCTCCGGCCGAAATCGAACCGTACCGGCGCCCAGGTCTCCGCTAGGAACGCGTAGCCCCGCGAGGACCAGAAGAACGGATACGTGACGTAGGTGGCGTCGTTCGGAAGGCCGAAGACATCGCGGACGCTCGTTCGGAGCTCCTCGCCGATGTGGTTGAGGGGCCCGAAGAACTCTCCGACGCCGTAGACGCGCTCGCCGGGGTCGAACCGCAGAGGGACGGTCACCCCCTGAGGGAGAGTCCCCCATCGGGCCGGCCCCGCAAGCTTGCCGGGCGGCAGCTCCCTCGGGATCTCGAACACCACCTCGCCGCGGTGATGGACGCTGAGCTCGGGAGGGTCTCCGCCCACGACCACCTCGAGCGACCCGAGTCGGGTCGACCGACGTTCGATCCGCGTCCCGCCCCGAACAGGAGAGGATCGGACGCGGCCGAACCGAAGCGTAAGCTCTCGCGGTCGCTCGGACCGGATCGATAGGGGGACGGACCGCTGGGCACCCGAGAGCCTCAGCGCGTCCACGCCGGCCCGGCTCGCGCGGAGCTGCTCGAACGGTTCCGAGCCGGCCCACCGGGGGTCTCTCGGGGAACGCGGGCGAGCCATCCTCTTCACGACGCTCAGGGGAGTCTCGTCGCCAGGCTCATCGACTCGAGCCTTGCCCCTTCGGCGTCGAAGAACAGCGCACGGTCCGGGTCGAACGTAACGAACGCTCGGTCTCCGACATTGAAGTCGTAGGCCCGGGTGACCGCCCGCACGGACAAGGCCGGTGGCGCGGGAGCGGCAGCGCCGGACGCCGGCGCTGGACCGGCCAGCTCAAGGAACAGGTGGTCCGAAGAACCGAGCCGCTCGACTCCCGTGACCCGGCTGGGAAGGGCGGTCGGAGAGCCCTCCTTCTCGACCCGCACGTCCCAAGGGCGGACCCCGAGCGTGACCGGGCCCGGCCGCGCCGCTCCGCGGATGGGGATCCGCACCGGGTCCTTCACGAAGGTGTACCCCGCGCCGGCGGGTTGGACGTTCCCTTCCAGGAACACCATCTCGGGCGAGCCGACGAACGAGGCGACGTACTGGTTGGCGGGATGGCTCAGGACTCGCTCGGGAGTGTCGCACTGCAAGAGCCGCCCGTGGTTCAGGATCGCCAGCCGGTCTCCGAGGGTCATCGCTTCGGATTGGTCGTGCGTCACGAAGATGAACGTCTGTCGGAGACGGGCATGCAGTCGCTTCAGCTCGATCCGAGCGCTGGAACGGATCTTCGCGTCCAGGTTCGAGAGGGGCTCGTCGAGCAAGAACGCCTCGGGGTCGCGGACCATCGCCCGCGCCAGCGCGACCCGCTGCCGTTGTCCCCCCGAGAGCTCCGCGGGACGCTTTCTGAGCATCTCTCCGATGCCCAGCATCTGGGCGGCGGACCGGACCTTAGCGTCGACCTCGCGCTTCGTAAGATGTCGAAGCTTGCGAGGGTGGTCCGCGCGCGGGACTCGCCGGACCCGGAGCCCGAACGCGATGTTGTCGTAGGCGTTCAGGTGGGGGTAGAGCGCGTAGCTCTGGAAGACCATGGCGAGGTTGCGGTCCCGAGGCTCGTAGTCGTCGACGAGCATGTCGCCGATGTAGACGTGACCGCTCGTCTGCACCTCGAGACCGGCGATGATCCGCAGGATCGTCGACTTCCCCGAGCCCGACGCGCCGAGGATCACGACGAACTCCCCGTCCACGATCGCGAGCGAGACGTCGTCGACCGCCGTCTCGGTCTTGAACCTCTTCGTGACGTTCTGCAGGGTGACCCCGGTCATCGTCCTCCGCGAGGAGGGGCTTCAGCCCCGCACCGCTCCGAGGGTCAGCCCCCCGATGATGTACCGCTGGAAGGCCAGGTAGAACGCGACGATCGGTAGACTCATCACGACCGCGAACGCCGTGACGAGCCCGTAGTTCTGGGTACCCTGGTCGCCCGAGTTGATGCTGTAGATGCCGAGGGCGAGCGTCTCGAGGTTGGTCGTCGTGATGAACAGGTGGGCCAGGGCGAAGTCGGTGTACGGACCTAGGAACGCCAGGAACGCTGCCAGCCCCAGCACCGGGTAGCAGAGCGGGATCAGGACTCGGAAGAACGCTTGGGTACGGCTCAGCCCGTCGACCAGCGCGGCCTCCTCGATATCGTCGGGGATCGAGTCCATGTAGTTCTTCACGAGGATCCCGCTGAAGACGACCGCGCCCGCCGAGTAGGGGATGATGAGACCGAGGTAGGTGTCGATCAGCCCCAGGCTGTTGAACATGAAGTAGTACGGGATCACGAGGAGGACCCCCGGGAACAGCGAGATCAGCAGGATGAAGTAGACGAACGTGCGCCGGCCCGGGAAATTGAACTTCGAGAGGGCGAACCCGGTGAACGCTGCGAGCGCCAGTCCGGTCGCCGCCGCGCTTCCCGCGAAGATCAGCGAGTTGGTCATCAGGGCGAGAAAGCTCGGGGAGAGGTGGTAGAGGATCGTGTTGTAGCTGGCCGCCGTAAGCGAGTGCGGGTTCGGCACGAGAACGTGGGCGGTGATCGCCGCGATCGGCAACGTCGAGAGCGACGTTACGACGATGAAGTAGATCGGAAAGAGCGCGAAGGCGCAGGCGAGGATCAGCACGAGGTGCGAGGCCACCCTCTTCGCGAGGCGGACCCACCGGCGGCGCGGTCGCACCCTCATCGGAGCCAGTTCCTCGTGAGGTCAGCGCCCCAGATGACCACCACCGTGAGCACGATGATGATCAGGAAGTCCAGCACGGAGTACATCGCCGCGGTCGAGTAGAGCGGCGCGGCGCCGTGGGCCCCGAAGGCATCGCTGTACGATTGGGTGATGAAGATCTGCGTGGAGAGACCCGGGCCCCCGTTCGTGAGGAGGTAGATCGGGTAGAAGTTGTTGAAGGTGAACAGGAAGCCCATCAACCCGACGAAGACGATCGTCGGCCTGAGGTACGGTAAGGTGATGCGCCGGAACTGGCTCAAGGCGCCGGCCCCGTCGATCGAGGCCGCCTCGTAAAGGTCCTTGGGGATCGCCTGCATGGTCGCGAGGAAGACGACCGTGTAGAACGGGAAGGAGAGCCAGACGTTGGTGATGAACAACGCCGCCCAGGCATTGTCGGGTGAGAGAAGCCAGTCGACCGAGTGGATCCCGATCGCGTTGAGCACGCCGTTGATGATCCCGTACTCGTAGTCCCACATGCCGGCCCAGACGAGGAGCGTGATGAAGGCCGGGAACGCCCACGGCAGCAGGATGAGGGTCCGGTAGATCGTCTTGCCTCGCAACGGCTGGTTCAGCACACAGGCGAGGCCGAGTCCGACCAGGAGGAACAGCGCGATGCAGCCGCCGGCCCAGAAGAAACTGTTCCCCACGAGCTGGAGGATCGTCGACGATTGGTGGCTGATCACATAGTCGTAGTTCGCGAGTCCAACGTAGTGGTAGTGCAGGAGAGAGCCCTTCGGCCCGGTGCCGAAGTCGGTCATCGAGATGTAGATGGTGTAGGCGATGGGGTAGGCGTTCAGGAAGAGCAGAACGATGGTGACCGGCAGGAGGTAGACGTAGGCCGGCCACTCGCGGCGAAGACGGAACGCCAGGGTCTGGTCCCGTAGGTCAGCCATCCACGCTCAAACTTCGCGCAAACAGGGGGTTCCGAGTTAAGCACGTTTCGCCCTGCGTCGAGACCTGCGCCCGCCCGCCCTCGGGCTCCCGGCGGTCGGTTCTCCTCAAGGGGTATATAGTCGACCTCCGATTCGCGCGCCATGTCTTCTCGGTCCCCATTGGCGGTGGGACGCACGTGGCGGAACGCGGCTCGGTCGTCCTTGGTCGTGACGGTACTGACCGTGATGGTGGTCTCGTCGCTGGCCACTGTGACGTCGGCCCATGCTTCGGCAACGTCCTCCGCTCCCCTCGTGACGACGTCGAACCGCGGTCCTCTTACGACGCCCGAACCGGTGACGTTCACGGGAGCTCCCGCGACCGATTTCCCCTCGGACGCCCTTCTCTACACCAACCTGTTCACGCCCTGGGGCTCTAGCAACAACCTCACCAGCCTGTACGCGACCTGGGACGCCCACTACCTCTTCGTCGGCCTCTCGGGAATCAACATCGGCTCGGGCAACCACCTGCTCCTCACGCTCTCGAACGGCACCGCTTACGGTACCACCAGCCTCTCCGACCTCTCCGGCGTGCCCGGCGCCGCCTACTGGGACCGGCCGGTCAATTTCACCCAGCCGATGAACTTCCTCTTCATCATCAACAGCACCGGCGAGCTTACCGCCTACAACGTGACCTCGCTTGCGGGGTCCGCGACGACCACCGTCAGCCTGCTCACGCCCACGGGGCTCGACAACACCGTCAGCGCCAGCGGCGTCGGAAACCTCGAGCTCAACCTGTCCTTTGCGTCGATCTACCCCGCCTTCCCCCGCTTCGCGAACGTGAGCCTGTATGCCGCGATCTGCGGCGGTGGCGCGTCGGCAGGTCCGACGATACCTTCGGGTCAGACCTACGACGACACCTACTCTAGCTCCAACCCTCACTACCAGCTGACCTCCCACGATATCGACAACGGCAACTATCTTCTGGAGAACACGTTCTACACCCTCGGGATCGACCCCCAGGGGCTCGGGCACCCGGACGCGGGGATCACTCCGAACTACATCGAGAACAAGGCGTTCCACACGGTGACCTTCACCGGGTCCGTCACCAAGGACTTCACGCCGGGCGAGCAGGCGCTCAACAACACGAACTTCGGTTGGTCGGGCGGCATCACCGAGTACACCAACCGGTTGAACTCATCGTACCTTACCTGGAACGAGACGACCCTCTTCCTCGGCTTCAACGTCACGGTCACGGGGACGAACGTCCTCAGTTTCTTCCTCAGCAACGACTCCAGCTCCGGTCTGGGCACGTACTCGCTCAACACGACCAACATCGCAAGCCTCAACCGGCCCATCGTGTTCTCGCAGCCGGTCAACTTCATCGCCCAGGTCAACTACAGCACGGCCGCGGTCCCGGGACCGGTCTCGCTCTGGCGGGTGACGGGGGCGGCGGCGAGCAGCAACACCACGACCACCGTCAGCAACGTCACCAGCTCCCTCCCGGAGGCGATGACCTCGACGAGCTCGGTCGAGCTCGCGATCCCGTTCAACGTCCTGTACGACCGCCCCGGCTCCTGGCCGGTGATCGGCCAGTTCGCCAACGTCAGTCTGGTGGCGGCCATCCACTCTGCGAGCGGGAACTACACCGGCCCCACGCTGCCGTCCGGCCAAACCTCCACGAACAGCTACAACCCCTACCACGCGCTGGGGCCGGATACCCTTCTCAACACGTTCTTCACGCAGAACCTCGACCCGTACGGCGACAGCATGCCGGCCCCTCAGCTCAACCCGACCTACACCTACGGGCAGACCTATCACAGCGTCACTTTCACCGGGAAGGTCACGAGCGACTTCGACCCGCTCGAGATCGTGGGCACCAACACCTCGACCCCGTGGGGCCCCAACTGGGTCAACGTGACCTACGTCACCTGGAACTACACGGAGCTGTACGTCGGGACCGTCTCGTCGCTCCAGAAAACGAACTGGCTCCTGGTCGCGATCTCCAACGACACGGGGGTGGGGGCAACGAACTTCACCTCCACCAACATCGCGAACCTGAGCCGTAACTTCACGTTCGAGACCCCGGTCAACTTCGTGTTCAGCTACTCGGGCGACGCCCCGAACGGCACGCTCTACGAGGTCGACCTCTCCCTGACGAGCTCGACCCACACCCAGTTCACCGATATCGGGAGCTTCCCGGTGAGCAAGCAAGGGATCGAGTTCGACATCCCGTTCTCCGTGATGTACCCCGGCTACGCCAGCTGCGACACGTCCACGTGCTACGGCGCCCAGCCGCCCGCGTTCCCGGCCGGCCTTTCGCCCCAGTTGGTGGCGTTCATCTACGGCGGGACGCCCGGGATCGGAGCGTACATCGGGCCGACGATCCCGAACGGCCAGTCGTTCAGCTCCAGCACGGCGCACGCCCCGATTCGCCTGTTCGTGCCCCTGTCCATCGACCCGAACAAGGACGGGTACGCCGAGCCGGGGATCATCCCGAGCTCGCCGCCGGTGATCTACTCGGGGAACCCGATCGGGCTGAACATCGTCTTCAACGACCATCAGCCGCTCTACGGCGCGGTTGGCGGATCGTACCTTTTGCCCTGGACGGTCGTCCACCTCGAGGAGTACCTCGAGCAGGCGCTGATCGCGGGCCTCTATCCTTCCGTCAACATCACCTACTCGCTCTCGGGGTCGCTCCTCTACCAGATCGACGCGATCGCCCACGGGGGCTACAACAACAGCTACCTGGAAGCCGCCTCCATCCCGACGTCCCAGTGGGGGAACACGATCTACACCGAGGTCAACACCTACGGCGACACGTTCCTGAGCACGTTCGTTCAGCCCTACCAGTACAACACGACCACGCTCGCCAGCGTTCTCGAGAACGATCTAGCGTTCAACTCTCCGCCGTGGGTCTACTACGTGAACAACAACGCGAGCAAGCTCTACCTCTCGCTCTACAACATGTGGACCTCGGACAAGACGTTCACGACGGTCCAGCTCGAGGAGGCCCTCGCCGAGTTCTTCCTCTGGTCGACGAGCGAGCCGGTCGTGACGGGCCAGCTCGGCAGCGCCTACATCAACTCGACGATGTGGTCGCTCTACAACGACACCAGCTTCTCGATCGGAACCATCCATACCATCCAGGGTTACTACCCGGTCGAAGCGAGCCTCGTGCTCTCGGCGTTCTCGCACGACCGCATGCTCAACAACGGCGGAGGCGGGAACGTGGAGCTGATCACCACGCCGTTCGACCATCCGATCCTGCCGCTCCTCCTCCTCAACAACTGGACCGACGAGAACGGCGTCGCGATCACGAAGGGCGTCTGGACGAACGACACGCTCGCCCAGCTCCAGATCGGCTCGGAGCTCTACGACCAGATCTTCGGCCAGGCACCGCTCGGCCTCTGGAGCCCGGAGCAGGCTGTCTCCTCCGCCGAGATCCCCCTCGTGAACGAGACCGGCTACAACTGGACCGCCTCCTCTCAGGCGACCCTCTACGAGGCCGGGAACGTGACGAGCGACTCGTCCCCCGAGGTCGCCTCCGAGATGCAGGCGCTCTACACGCCGTACCTCGTCAAGAACGGCACCCAGCAGACCGTGATGGTCTTCCGGGACGATGGCCTCTCGAACGATTGGGGCTTCAACTACGGCACGGTCGCGAACCAGTCCGGGAACGCGGCCGCCGTCAAGGAGTTCGTCGCCTACCTCAAGAACGTCTACGCGAAGGTCCCCCGCAGCGAGCACGGCTCCGTCCTCGTCACCGTGGCGCTCGACGGGGAGAACTGGATGTTCATGGGCAGCACGAACCATACGTTCCCCGAGGACGGGGTGCCGTTCCTCGAGGACCTCTACGCTGCGCTCGCCTCCAACTCCTCGTGGCTGCGCACCCTGACGACCCAGCAGTACCTTGTACTCCACCCCGCGTCGACGCTGCCGACCATCACGAAGCTTCCGACCGGCTCGTGGAACAACGAGCCCTCCGGCACGGGGATCAACCCCTACCTCGGACAGTGGGCCGGCAACCCGCTCCAGGACTCGACCTGGACCCAGCTCGCCCTAGTGCGGTCGGAGGTCGCGGCGTTCGGGACCGCCCACAGCCTCACCCAGCCGATGACGCTCGCGGCGCTCGAGCTGGCGGACAACTTCCCGTACCTCAACCAGTGGAACAGCTCGACCCTGCAGGACAAGTACACGGAGGCCTGGACGGCGATCTACGGGGCCGAGGGGTCCGACCTCTACTTCGCGTTCTCCCCCGACCAGTCGGCCACGGCCCAGAACGCCATCGTCTTCGAGCAGGAGGTCCGTAGCGACCTCTCGCTCGCGCTCACCCTGCTCGGGCTGCCGCTGACCCCGTTCCTGAAGAGCCCCTACCTCATCCCCGAGAGCCCCACGACCTGGGGGACGAACGTCTCGATCTCCCCGACGTTGACCGGTACGCTCTACACGACCGGGACGTTCCCGGCCGGCACCGCTTACTCGGTGAACCACAACGACGCCTGGGCCGGCTCGTACGTCAAGGCGACCGGCAACACCACGTCGGGCTCGGCCACGATCGTCCGGACGAACTACGCGTTCGACGTGAGCAACCTGTACTTCTCGGTCGAGGTCAACGGCCCCACGTCTGCGTACAAGTCTCCGACGTTCTACACCCCGGCGAGCGACGCGCTCGACATCTTCCTCTCGCCCGTGAACCCGGGAGCGGGCGACCTCCTCGGCCTGAACGTGCTGGACGCGATCTACAGCCAAGGGACCGTCCCGTTCGGCTTCG
Source organism: Thermoplasmata archaeon (assembly GCA_030042955.1). Taxonomy (GTDB): domain Archaea; phylum Thermoplasmatota; class Thermoplasmata; order Lutacidiplasmatales; family UBA184; genus Lutacidiplasma. The sequence continues at coordinate 5,360 of JASHYQ010000249.1, read as the reverse complement.
CCGCGACGACCGAGGCGACGATCGAGGGCAACAGCATCACGCCGACCGGCAGCGCCACCATGGCCCTCTTCACGAGCTCGGCGAGCGGGACGTGGGTCGCCTCGTCGACCCTGCCGATCCCGGGCGATGCGTGGGTGGGGAACCTATTGCAGATGCAGATCCCGGACACCGCGATCGGGATGCAACCCGGTGAATCGATCGAGTTCTACGTCATGACGGTCAACGCGACGACCGGAGCGGTCCTCGGCGCTTCGGGCCCGATGCTAATCTCGGTCCCCGGGTCGCTCGCGAAGCTCACGCTGATCTCGACGATCCACAACACGGCCGCGGGCAACGGACCGGGAACCTCGACCTACCCGACGCAGAAGCAGGCGAACGGTACGCCCGACTTCCCGCCCGACTCGATGACGATCCGCTGGCTCCAGGTCGCGGAGAACCCGTACACCGTCCAGTTCAACGTCACGTTCGGGAACCTCTCCAACGTCTTCGGCGGCGCCTACGGCTTCTCGCAGCCGCTGGTCGACATCTACATCCACGTCGCCGGGGCCACCGGCGGGAGCACCGCCGGCCTACCCGGCTCGCAGATCGACATCGCCTCGGCCGACGCCTGGCAGTACGCGATCCAGGCGACCGGCTACTCGAGCGGAACGTTCAACGCGATCCAGACCTCGACAGGGGTCCAGTACCCGGCCGACGTGATCATCAGCTCGAACACCGGGGAGGGGTCGGCGACCAACGCCACGGTGGTCCCGAACGCGACCGTGAGCATCCGGGTCCCGACGGCGATCGTCGGCACGGCGATGGCCACGGACACGTTCGTGATCGTCGCGGGGGGACAGGACGGCGACTCCGTGGGCGGGACCGGCGACGACTGGCGCCCGTTCGTGAACGGGGCGGCCGCGGCCTACAACGGGGGCACGACCACCACGCTGTCCACGGCGGAGTTCGACAACTATCCGAACGTCTACAGCTACATCGCCCCGGCGGTCGTCGGAGAAGGCTCGGGGACGCAGCAGTCCCTCCTCAGTACCTACTCCGCGACCGGCCTTGCCACGCTGGACGGGATCACGCTGCCGACGACGACCCACATCACGACCCACCCTGCGGTCCTGGGTCCGTCGGCGATCGTCAACACCACCGGCGACCCCGAGGCGTTCTACGCGGTCGGAAGCCAGGTCTACTCGAGCACGTCGACCGACGGGATCAACTGGACCGCGCCGACGCCGCTCGTCAACCTGAGCTTCGTGGCGGACGGCCTCGTCGCGATCGGGGGTGCGTACCCCGCGTTCCTCGCCTGGAACGGGACGAGCTACGTGTTCGACAACGTCGCGAGCGCGAAGTTCACGAACGGCACCCTGTCCGAGGGTGCGATCGAGGCAGCCGCCCTCGACTACGTCAACGGCGACGGCGGGTATGTCGGGTTCCTGATCGCCTACGACGTGGGCGGAACCCTGTACCTCGGCGCGCCGGGGGCGACGCCGCTCGGCTCGGACGCTCTCGGGGCGACGGCGGTGGGCCTCTCCACCACGAACGGGACGACCTATCTCGCCTACACCACGACGACCGGACTGTCGGTCGTCTCCGTGAGCCTCTCGTCCTCGTCCGTGTCGTTCGGGACGAGGGCGGGGCTCTCGGCGACGCTCCCGACGAGCTCGACCGTCGAGAGCCTCGACCTCGTGGCCGCGAACCATGGGGTGGGTGTCGTCCTCGCGATCAAGAACGCGAGTGGCTCGAACATCTACCTCGCCTCCGGCTCCGGCACGGTGGCCCTGACGGCGCTCACGACCGACGGCCAGGACTCCTCGCCGTCGATCATCGTCGAGGAGTCGGGCGGGGTCTACCACGAGTACGTCGGCTTCACGAACTCGGCGAGCGGCGGCAACGTCTTCTTCCTGCCGAGCGCCGTCGGGGCCGTCACCCCGACCCCGATCCCGGCGGCCCCCGCTCCGTCCACACCCCTCTGGGTCTGGGCCGTCGTCGCCGTGGTGGTCGTCCTGGTCGTCCTCGGGGCCCTTGTGGCGCTGATGGGGCGGCGTCGGAAGGGCGGAGCCCAGGCCATGGCGCCCGGAACGGGCGGACCCGGCAGCGAGCAGGCCCCGGCGCCCCCAGCCCCCGGGGAGAAGACGACCTCTTCGACGAGCGGAACCCCACCGCTGACCGGCGGGGGGTCAGGGCGGTAGGCGTACACGAGCCCCTCCTCCGAGGCGTCGGTGCGCGGTCACGGGCGGACGCCCGTCGGAGCCGCCCGTGCTGGCGTTCTATGGCCTAGGACGGGAGGCGGACCGGGCCAGCGCGCGACCGGTAGCTACTCCAATCCGCGGCCGCGGGCGACCCGCACGGCCGGTCGCTTGAGGAGGCCGCCCTAAGACGTGGCCAACCGTGAACGAGAGGGGGTGAGCCGACGGCCGTTCCCCTTTGGCATTCCAGATCTGGCGGAGACCGCGCCCGCTGACCAACCGCCGGTTCCAGTGTCCCCGAACAATCGGCTCCCCGCCGTCGCACTACCCTTGCCCGACCTCATCCCAAAGGGGGGAGCCCGGGGCGTAGCTCCGGGCCCGCGCTCGCTAGTACGGCGGGACGTGGTTCAGCGTCATCTCGCTGACCATCGAGGTCTGGATCCCCGACATCGCCGACGAGGCTGAGATCGACCCCGCCACATAGTCGGAGATCTCCGTGGCGTACGGGTCCCAGAAGTAGGTCATCGAGACCGTGTTCGGGAACGGCTGGGAGTAGTTGAAGAACTGGTCCAGGAAGCCGTTCTCGAACGGGATGTTCAGCGACTTCACGTAGTCGAACGTCGAGGTGATGGAGGGGATGTCGCCGGAGGAGTTGAACAGCTCTCCCTCTACCTTCGGGCTCGCTAGGAACTGAGCGAACTTGATCGACTCGTTGAAGAGCGTCGGGTTTGCGCCCGACGAGTTCCGGGTGCTGATGTACGCCCCGATTGACCCCCAGAGCGGGAGCGGGTGAAGACCGGTCTGCGAGACGATGGGCATCGGGGCGACCCCGACGTTGGACTCGCCGAGGGCGTTGACGTACATCTCGATGTCCCAGGGGCCGTCGAAGATGATCCCGACGTGGCCCTGGGCGAACTCGTCCTCGTACGTGGACTCGGCGGTCACCCCGGGGGGCTCGATCTTGTCCACGGTCGAGAAGTTGTGAGCGAACGTGAGCGCGTTGACCGCCGCGGCCGTGTCGAGGTCGGGCGCTCCGTTCGGCTCGAACATCTCCCCTCCGAAACCGGTGAGCCAGGCCGGATATCGGTATCCGCCATCCGCGTCGACCCCGTAGATCAGGCCGGCCGTCGTGAACGAGCCGCTCGGCGTGATCACGGTGACGTTCTTCGCGTCCTGGACCATCTCGTCGGTGTTCGTCGGCGCCGTGGGGATCAAGAGCTTGTTGTAGATCATCGCGACGCCGTTGACGTTGAGCGGGATACCGAAGATTGCCCCCGACTGATTGTCGTCGGAGATGGCGCTCGAGAGGAACGGCGCGAACGCGGACGGGGGAAGATAGTCGCTCAGGTTCGCGAGGAACCCATCGTAGTAGAGGCCCCCGGCGAAATCGCTCGCGCCGATCAGGACGTCCGGCGCGGTACACGAAAGAGCGGCGGCGATGTAGTTGGAGGGGGACGGGCTCGAGTCGTTCACGAAGCTCACGCTTTCGCCGGGGTTCGCCGCCTCGAACTGGGCGATCGCCTTGGAGAACGCCGGGAACTCGGTCGAGCTGAAGTCTTGCCACACGGTGATGGAGGTCGACTTGCTGCAGCCCCCCAACGACTTCAGGCCCGGCAGCTTCTTGGTCACGTAGAGATAACCGAAGATCCCGGCGCTGGCCACGATGACGACAACGATGATCACCGCCCCGGTCCGGCCAACCGGCTGGTGGCGCCGCTGGGGTCCTCGAAGAGCGGGCGAGGACGGTTGCCCGAACGTGACCGGGGCCGGCCCCGCGCTGGCACCTCCGGACGATGGCGGTCCAGACACCGAAGCGAACGGAGGCCTAGGCGCTATTTCAACCTCGCCCAGCGTCCCGGCACTACCGGTCCGGTGGACTTCCCTCGGCGAGGACCCAGGTCATCCGGGCGTTTCGCGCGTGGAGGTCGAGGACGCGTGCGGTCGACCCGGCGAGCCGTCGGTGGACTTCTGAACCGGGTCCAGTCAGAGCGGCCGGCCTGAGGACGGGCATCGAGGGTCGGTCTACTCAAGAGCTGACGAGAGGGAGCGACCCGGTACCACGTGCCGGCCCGACCCCCGTGATTTCAAGCCGATAGGATCACTGGGAGAGTGGACACGGGAGGCTTTGAATCGAGTAGAGTTTAGAACCAACCGCTTCCGCTCGTTGAGCAGCCTATAGTCTGGTCTTTCGGACGTACCGGATCTGGTGTGCCCTGTGCGAGCGCCCATGAGCCTTTTCGAGTTCCCGGGGTTTCGGGGCTTGCGATGACCCGGCTCGGAGCGCGCCATTCCAGTGCCGTTCCGGCGCTGGTAGGAGCACTCGTTGGCCTAGCCATCGTATTGCCGACTCTACTCCCGCACGGGCCGGCTGCGGGTTCTGGGGCTGCGAGTTGCGTCCCGGGACCAGTAGTCGCCTCGGTTAACCCGACACTCACCCCAATTGCCCTCGTCAACAGCCCCTTCCATGGAATGGCCAACGTCACCTTCCCCGTCGCGAATGGGACCTGGGAAGAGACCCTCTATGCCTCGAACGGCTCTGTTTGGGGGTACTTCGAGCACTATGCCTGGGTCTTGCGGTTGGGTCAGAACGACAGTGGGTCGAGTGAGACCTGCACCAGCCGTGTTTTCACTGAGCTCGTAGACGACTGGACGTCGACGACCTTCCCCCTCTACAACAACACTTGGAATTTCTCCAGCGACGCGCAGGAACCTGACTCGGTGAATACCAGCTGGACCGCGGCCACGACGTATTTCGACAACGGTTTCACGAACGCCACAGGCTTGCTTTCCACCTGCGGGACGGCAGCCGCCGTCCGACATGTTGCCTCAACTCACATCGAGGTCGGATTACTGGTCAAGGTCCTCGGGCAGTGGCAGTTGATCTACGACGAGCTGAATGTCACCTCGAGTTTCACGTACAGCTTCCCGGCTGACACTGGGACCTGGCAGATTGACAACCTATCCGCTCCCGGTGGGCCGGGCGGCGGGTGGGCGTTCTCGTACGCGCCGTGCCCCTAGGCTCTGTGGCACGTGGTTGCTGCATATGGTTCGGTCCCGCGCAGGTCGTGCTCCCGGCCCCTAAGGCCGGCGACGATTGGTGCGCCGGCAGCCCGGAGAGGGAAAGGGTTCAGACACCTAGTGGACACGGGGGGATTTGAACCCCCGACCTCTGCTTTGCGAAAG
>JASHYQ010000248.1 GCA_030042955.1 Thermoplasmata archaeon | reverse complement strand
TCGCGCGACTGATTCTCTGGCGGTTCCGCGAACGCGAGCCCGACGGAGCCCCTCTCCCCCGGGGGCGACGCCGACGGGCGCGTCCGAGTGCCTCTCCCCTTCGTCCTGCCGCCGAGCCGACCGCCGGCCCGGCCCCGTCCCCCCGGCGGGCAGCGTCGCGCCGCCGTCGCACCGTGCGTCGCATCGTCCTCTGGGCGGCGGTCGCCGTCACCGCCGGATGCACCGTGCTCGCCTTGCTGCCGCTCGCGAGCGTGGTCGTGACTGCCGCGCAGTTCGGCGGCTCGGCGGTGGTCCAACCCGGGTTCTACTCGGGAGTGACCCCGATCGGGTGCAACCCGAGGCCCGGGGTCACCTGCCCCGTCGGGGGAATCGGGCCCGAGATCCAGGGGTCGTTGATCATGTTGGGCCTCGCGTCGCTGGTCGCAATCCCGGTGGGGCTTCTCGCCGGGATCTACCTCTCCGAGTACGGCCGCAACCGTCTCGGTCGAACCGTAAGCTTCGTCGCCGACGTGCTCACGGGCGTGCCCACGATCCTGCTCGGGATGGTCGTCTACGCGGTCTTCCTCACCTCCGACCACGACGCGACCCACAGCGCCCTCTCGGGGGGGGTAGCCCTGGGCCTCATCATGATCCCGATCGTGACACGGGCCACCGAGGAAGCCTTGCGGACGGTCCCGACGGCGGTCCGGGAGGCGGCGCTCGCGCTTGGGTTCCCCCGGCACCGCGTGACGGTCCGGGTCGTCCTCGGATGCTCCCGCAGTGCGCTCATCACGGGGATCCTGCTGGCGGGGTCGCGCGCCATGGGGGACGCCGCGTCGCTGGTCCTTACGGCGAGCGGTTCCGATTTCTATTTCCAGAACTTCCACACGCCGACCGCATCCTTGCCGTGGTTCATCTACGCAAACTTCAACTCCGCGTACACCAACCTCCAGACGGACGCGTGGGGAGCCGCGCTCGTCCTCCTGCTCATCATGCTCGTGATCAGCGTCGGTGCGCGTCTTGCGGTCCGCCCTGCCGGGAACGCGGCGGGCGCCGGATGAGGCCGTGGCGACCAAGATCGAGACCCGCGAGCTGAACGCATGGTACGGGCGACGGCAGGCGCTCTACGACGTCTCCCTCACCATCCCCGACGGCGAGGTGACGGCCGTGATCGGTCCCTCCGGGTGCGGAAAGTCGACGCTCCTGCGGTGTCTCAACCGGCTGCATGAGGAGACGCCCCGCGCCCGGGTCTCGGGGGCGATCCTGCTCGACGGGGAGGACCTGATGCGGCTCGACCCCGTCGCCGTCCGGTTTCGCATCGGCATGGTGTTCCAGAAGCCGAGCCCGTTCCCGAACATGTCGGTCTTCGAGAACGTCGCGGCCGGCCCCCGGCTCCTGGGCGTCCGCGGGCACGACGCGCTCGATGCGGCCGTGCTCGAGGCGCTCCAGCTCGCGGGCCTGTGGGAGGAGGTCGCGGACCACCTGGACGCCCCGGGCACGAGCCTGTCGGGCGGGCAGCAACAGCGGCTCTGCATCGCACGGGCGCTCGCGGTCCAGCCCGAGGTCCTCCTGATGGACGAGCCGTGCTCCGCCCTCGACCCCATCGCGACGAACAAGATCGAGGCGCTCATCGGCACCCTGAAGGCTCGGTACACGGTCGTCATCGTGACCCACAACTTGGCCCAGGCCGTCCGGGTATCGGACCGGACCGCCTTCCTCTACCTGGGGAAGGTGGTCGAGGTCGACCGGACGAGCCAGATCTTCGAAAGCCCGCGGGAGAAGCTCACGGAGAACTACGTGACCGGTCGCTTCGGCTGACAGGGACGCCGGCGTCCGTCGGGCGGGGGCCCCGCTCTCGAGGGTCAAGCGCACCGCCGGCTTCCCTCCCACGACAACGGCTATATCGCGCGGCCCGGTAAGTTAACCTCGATGGCGGCCGGTGGCACTCCTCCTCCCGAGACCCCGGGGCCGGCGACGCCGCTCGCGGCGCGCCGTGCCCGCTGGATGGGGATGCAGTATGCCGACATCACCAAGCTAAGGGAGATGGCGGCGCATCACGACCGGGCCGCGGCCCGGGCGCAGCAGCGGGTCGCCCGTCTGAACACGCACATCGAGAAGCTGCGCCACCAGGCGACCCTCCTGCGCGAGAAGAGCCAGAAGGTCCTGGCGGAGATCCCGGAGATCGAGCAGCAGATGGCGCAGCACGACCGCGACATCAAGGCCTCGACCGGAGGGAGGGCGGGCGTGGCAGTGACGAGCGATGTCACGAGCCTCCACTACAAGGTCCGCAAGCTCCAGCAGAAGGTCGTCGACAAGCAGCAGAAGGCGCGCCACCTCGAGCTCCGCGCAGCCCAGAAGACCCAGAAGACCGCGGAGCTGAAGGTCAAGGTCGACCGGTACACCGAGGCCGCCCGGCTCCAGGAACAGGAGGCCGCCGCGTTCCGTCAGCGGGCCGACCGGCTGCAGATGGTCACCGAGCAGGATGTCGCCTCCCACCTCACCGCGCCCGCGGCGCCTCCGAAGAGCCCCCCGGACGACGCGAGCCCGCCGCCATGAAACTGATCGTCACGGTCGGGATGCCGGGGTCCGGGAAGGACGAGCTCCTCGAGATCGCCCGTTCGATCGGCCTCGCGACCCTCAAGATGGGCGACCTCGTCCGGGAGGAGACCCGACGCCGCGGACTGCAGCTCACGAGCGCGAACGTTGGCCGGGTCGCCTCGGAGGAACGGGAGAAGCACGGCGGCGGGGTCTGGGCCCAGCGGGCGCTCCCGAAGCTCACCGAGACGCGGATGCTCGTCGACGGCTGCCGGTCCGATGCGGAGGTCACGGTCTTCCGGCACAACTTCGGGGACCTCTTCGTCCTCGGGATCTTCTCCTCCCCCGAGACGCGGTACGACCGGATGAGCGCGCGCGCCCGGAACGATGACGGGCCCGGCCTCCAGGAGTTCTTCGACCGCGACCGACGGGAGCTCAAGTGGGGGATCGGCAACGCGTTCGCGCTCGCGGACGGGATGCTGATCAACGAGGGGTCGCTCGAGCAGTTCCGCAAGAACGCGCGGACGGAGCTCGAACGGATCCTGGCTCTGAAGGACGAGTAAGGTTCAGTCCGGCGGGAGCCGGTCCGGCTCGGTAGACTCGTAGAGCGCCCGTACGCGCTCGAACCGCTCTCGGTCGACGACCACCGTCACCCGCCCGAGGGCGGCGGCCAGCCGCCGGGCGTCCTGCACCAGGTGTCGGTCCCGGGCCGCGGCGAACTCGCGCGACCCTCGGCCCCCGGCGACCGTCCGGTCCCAATCGA
>JASHYQ010000247.1 GCA_030042955.1 Thermoplasmata archaeon | reverse complement strand
GTCAGCCGGCCGCGACAGCAGCCGGCTCAGGAGGTCGCGTTGCCGGGCAAGATCTCCTGGACGGTGCCGTCCGGGAGTCCCACATAGATCCGGTGTGCTAAGCCGACGAAGATGCCGGTCTCGATGACGCCGGGCATAATCCGCAGCTCCTGGTCCAGGCGGGCAGGGTCGTCGACTCCGTTCTCCGGATAGAGGTCCAGTACCTCGTTCCCGTTATCGGTGAGCACCGGCCCGCCCGAGGTCCGATCCGCCCGGAGTCGAGGGGAGAGCCCTCGCTCGGTCAGCTGGTGGATCAGCTTGGACCGAGCAAAGGGAACGATTTCAATCGGTATCGGGTGGCGCGTACCGAGCTTCGGGACGAGCTTCGTGTGGTCCACCGCGATGACGAGCTCCTGACTGAGGCGGGCGAGGAACTTCTCCCGGAAGAGTGCTCCCCCACCGCCCTTGGTGAGCGCGAGCGTGGGCGCGACTTCGTCCGCGCCATCAATCATGAGGTCGAAGCGGTCTCCGGGCTCCAGCGAGCGCACCGTCAGGCCCAGCTCCGTCGCCAGCCGCTCGGTAGCGATCGAGCTCGCTACAATGGACAGCCGGTCACCGCCCGGGAACTTCTCCGCCAACGCACGGATGGCGAACGACGTCGTCGAGCCGGTCCCCAGCGCCAATCGCTGGCCCGCCCGCACATGGCCGGCCGCCGCGCGTCCGGCCAGCGCCTTCTCGCCGTCGACCTCCACGATGCGACCCCGGGTCGGTCGAGGGATGTGTCGGGAAGATAAGGCCTCCGAGAACGTCCCCGAGGGCAAAAGCCACATGACCGAACGGACCGTGGGGGTCCGCATGCCCGAGCGCCTAGACCCGGCCTCCGCACCAGTCGTGCTTTCGATGGGCGGATCCGTCCTGGTCACGGGTGAGAGCGACGAGCGGTACCTTCCGGAGCTCGCCGGGCTGCTCCGACGCCTGAGCGCGGATTTTCCACTCATAGTGACCGCCGGAGGCGGACGGGTCGCTCGAGAGTACATCCGACTGGGTCGCTCTCTGGGGCTGACAGAGACGGAACTCGACGAGCTCGGGATCGACGTAAGTCGGCTGAACGCTCGCCTATTGGCGAGCGTCATTGGGCCGCCGTGCCCGGCGTACCCCGCCGGTTCGCTGGCCGACGCGGTCCGCGACGCGCATCGGTCCCGAATCATTGTTCTCGGCGGAACGGAGCCGGGACACACGACGGACGGCGTCGCCGGCCTGCTCGCCGAGCGGTTGCGGGCGCAGCGGCTGGTGAACGCGACGCGCGTCCCGGGACTGTTCGAACGAGATCCGCGGAAGGACCCGAGCGCACGCCGTATCGACCGACTGGACTACGCGGGCTTCCGACGCATGGTCGACGCTGCGGTCAGCGGCACTGCGGGGCAGCAGTTTGTCTTCGACCGCCTCGGCCTCGAGGCGCTCACCCGGGCCCATATCCCGCTGCGAATTGTGGAGGGCCGTGATCTTCCCAACCTCGAGCGGGCGCTCCGCGGAGAGAGCTTCACCGGCACCGAAGTCCGGTAGTCGCGGGCGGCCAACGCTATACGGTCCTCCCCGTCCCGACCCCGGATGAACCGCATCATCCTTCTCGGCCCGCCAGGGGCCGGGAAGGGAACGCAGGCGACACGCCTCTCCCAGGACTTGGGGATTCCTCACCTGTCCACGGGCGAGATGCTGCGTGCCGCGGCCGCGCAGGGTACGGAGCTCGGACGTCGCGCCGAGGCCTTCATGAGTCAGGGAAAGCTCGTGCCCGACGACCTGGTCCTCGGCATTCTGCGGGCCCGACTGTCGTCTCCCGACACGCGACGCGGCTTCATCCTGGATGGCTATCCCCGGAACGTGGCGCAGGCCGAGAGTCTGGCCGAGATCTCACCGATCGACCACGTGCTCTACTTCGAGATTCCCGAGGGGGTGCTGATCGAGCGGCTCTCCCAACGGCGGAATTGCCCCACCTGCGGAACGGTATACAACCTGGTCACGCAGCCACCGAAGGTCCCGGGCCGGTGCGACCGGGATGGGACGCCGCTGGTGCAGCGGTCGGACGATTCCGAGGAGGCGGTCCGCACTCGGCTCAAGGTCTATCGGGAGGTCACGCTGCCCCTGCTGGATCAGTATCGGCGTCAGGGCCGGTTGCGAACGGTCAGCGCGTCCGGTTCGGTAGACGACGTGGCCGCCCGGGTGCGCGCGGCGCTCGTCTAACCCAGAAGTTTATACCCCGAGGAAGGTCCTCCTCACGAGCCCGGCTTAGCTCAGTGGTAGAGCGGGGGACTGTAGTCGAGACCGCCGGTCGCCGGCGGCCCCCATGGACATCCTCAGGTCGCCTGTTCGAGTCAGGCAGCCGGGACTCCGGGCTGTGGCGCCGGCATCGGGGAGCAAACCTCGTATCCAAGGCTGGGTCCCGACACTTCGTATGGCGGCCGCTCCCCGGACCTCCCTCCCGCAGAATCGCTACGATTTCCATTCTCACACCTACCTGACCGATGGCGAGGA
>JASHYQ010000001.1 GCA_030042955.1 Thermoplasmata archaeon | reverse complement strand
TTGAGCTACCTCGGCGGCGCAGGTCTCGTGATCGGATTGGTGCTCGGTGTCATCGGCGGAATCGTTGGCATCGCTTGGAAGGCGTCCACCCCTGCCCCGGGGTACAGCAACGTGGTCGCCCCCGGGGCGCCTGCCTGGGTCCCAGCCTCCGCGAGCACGTCCGCACCCAATCGCCCGCCGACGGGGAGGCGGACGGTCCCACATCGTGGACCTCGCGACGGATCGCGCCGTCCCTCGTCTCCTCTTCCTCCTGCGGTCCCGCGATCCACGACCGGACCGAAGTTCTGTACGAGGTGCGGCTCCTCCGGAGACCCCGGCGCGCGGTTCTGCGCGATATGCGGAAACGCTCTCGCCCCCTGACCGGACGCCCGTCCGGAAATCGAGGGCATCGCTCGCGGCGTCCTCAGGCGCAAGGCACAGATTTCGGGAAGGCGCTACACCAGCCTGAGGACGCCTTTCAGGTCGTGGACGGAGACTCCCCCGTCGGGAACCCAGTCGCCCCGTTCGACGAGAATCCCCTCCATCCCCACTGTTGCCGGTCCGGCTCGATCCCACTTCGGATTATCCCCCACGTACAGACAATCTGGTACAGGTACGCCCACCTCTTGGAGGACACGTTCAAAGATTCGTCGGTCGGGCTTGCGCCAACCCACGTCGCGACAGAAGAGGGTAGTGTCGAGATACGAGTTTAGGTCCAGACGACGGAGTTCCTCCCTCCAGAGGCCGGCGGGGCATCCCCAAGGAGTGTTCGACACGACCCCGGTCTTGATTCCTTGCGCCTGAAGCGCCCGCAGGACCGGGACGGTCTCTTCGTAGACACTCGCCCTCTCAAAGATGGGTCCCATGAAGTCCGCGCAAAGTGGGAGCGCCCGCCCCTCGTCGACCTCGAAGATGCGAGCTAGCCTCCCTTCCATCGGTCGGACGCTGAAGTCCGCCGCTTCGTGGTTCTCTTCGGCCACTCTACGTCGAATGACGTCACCCTCTACTCTTAGGAGGCCGTCCGCACGCAAGTGGTGGGCAACGTTCGCGATGCCGCGATTGAGGAGCGGTGCAAACTCCGCCCCCTTGTAGTATCGGACCAGGGTGTTCCCCAAGTCAAACAGTACCGCTCTTCTCACGACCGTCTGCCTGTAGCTACCCCTCCGAGGCCAGTACGATTTCTGGGCGAATTGACGTTGTCGAGGGCGTCTGTGCGTCAAGGAGACCCTCTCCCCACCGTGAGAATCGTACAGGTTTCGAACGGAATCGACACCGGTGGGCCTTAGTCCCGAAGTCGGGTTCCAGCTCCGGTTGGGGCGTTAAGGGAGCGGAGCTCACGGTTCGAACGATGGGTTCGGGCGCGAATCGAACGTCCTACGGAACAACCCAATACTGCGAGCGTCGTGCCGACGTCATGTTCGGGCGAAGGCCTTTGTCCACAGCGATGCCCACCCCAGCCCCGAGTGATCCGAACGAGTTGCTGCGACGTATCGATCAACAGACCACGATGATGTTTCACTGGGTCAGGGCCGGGATGGTCGTGGTCATCATCCTGCTGATCCTCGTCGTGCTCGGGTTCTAGCCCAGAGCATGGAGCGCTCCCCGGCCGGGGCAGACCACCCCATCTTGGCCGGCTCGAAGGGGTCCGGGTAGAGTTTGGGGCAGCCCCAGCCCCGCATGGAGGAGGGCGTCGGACTCGACGCCATACCTGACCCCGGTGCCGGGTCGGGCTAGGCAGCTAAAGCGAGAGTCCGGCGCAGGCTAGACGGTAACCCGTGGCTGTCGTCCCCCAATGTACATCAAGGGCAGCGCCCGGGTCGGAGTCGACACCACGAACACCCGCGCACGAGCGTCGTTCTTCCAAGATGTGCTTGGGCTGCGGAAAACGCATGATCGGACCGGGTTCGTCCGCTTCCAGATGCCCGATGGGGACGCCTTGGAGCTGTTCGGACCAGACGACCCCGTTCCACCCGACCGCTTCAAGGCGGGCCGAGTCATACCAGCGTTTCTCGTAGACGATATCCGTCTCGCTCGGAAGGAGCTCGAGGCGGCCGGGACCCCCTTGACGGGTCCGCTCGCAGAGGACCGTCGGACGGGATATGCCTGGCAACACTTCCTCGGCCCCGACGGCCTAGTCTACGAGCTCCCCTACGACCCCGCCCGTCGGTAAGAGATCCCTCTCCGAAGGGAAGTCGTGCGCGGGTTGCCCGGTCCCTGGACGTGCGGCTCTGAACCACTGGGGTGGTCCTTCTCGCTACTGAGGCGGAACGGGTCTCACGCGACGCCGGCGAGGATTCGGTGCCTGCTTCTACCGCCTCCACTCCCGGCCGTCGCCACAGAAACATTCAAACGAGATGCCGCAGTTCCCCCGCTCCCAGCCGAGCGTCCGCATGACACGGACCAATCCTCCGCAGGGGTCGGGGCTCATGTCCGGCCCCCATAGGGCCAGGGAACTGAGTCACATCTCCCGGACGCTAGGGGTCGAAGGACAGATCCTGGCGGCTCTCGGGCCCGTCTCAAAGTGCCTGAAGGACCACTCCGGGTCTTCGGCCCTGCTCGGTCGCTTGAGAACCGTGGCCGAGGACCACATCGAAGCGTGGAGGGTCCGTATGCTGGGCATCGGTGCCCCGGACCCTAGAACCTCCGTCATCGTCGGATCCCCGCCTATCTTCCCGCCGGGGCTGGACGAGCTGTTGGCCCCTTCTGCCGCCTTGCAGGTCCTCTACACACTCATCAGCCAGGCCACGTTCGGCTACTCGATTCTCCATGTGGTCGCCCACCGGCAGTGCGACAGTGGGTGGGGAATCGAGGAGGGGAGTAGCGCGGACCTCGCCGACGAGCACCTGACGGACTACCTGCAAGCCCTGGAGATTTTCCACACGCTGATCTCCGACGTGACGGTCTGGGAGTTGAGCCGGGAGGGCCTAGAGTGCCGGTGCGTCTGTCCATCATGCGGGCTCGGTATCTGCATGTGCGGGTCGCACGGTACGGCGAGGCTCGTGGAGCTTTGGCAATCCGCGAT
>JASHYQ010000025.1 GCA_030042955.1 Thermoplasmata archaeon | reverse complement strand
GGTGGTCGTGAGCGTCGGGCTAGTCTGCACGATCGTCGCCCCCGTGGGTGCGATCGCTGCCTGGAAGGCTACCCCGGGGAGCCGAGCCGCCCTGTTCCAGCGCGTACCGTCCCTTGCTCTCCGTCCGGTGCTCCTCGCGCCCAGGGAACCCCTCCCCGGGGGTGAGGAGGGAGACGGCTCCACCGGTTCGGGGGCCGCCACCATCCCGCCCGGGAAGGGGTGACCTCTCCCATGCACCGGGGAGGGCCTCCACCGCGCGCTCGCCGTAAAGACGGGTAACCTCCCCTCCGGCGAAGCGGAAGAGCACGTGGCCTCCGTGACGGTCCGCCGGTTGTCGCAGAGGAGTTCCGAGGCTCCGTGCTGCGCGGCCGTCTGTGGTTAGGGCGCTGTTCATGGGCGTTAAAACGGGTTCGGCAGTTTTAATATGGGGACCGTGCTACGCCGTGACGCTCATGTCTGCCACTCCGGGGACTGAGGACCAGGTCTTAATCGCAGACGAGTCCGACAGGAAGCTGAGGAGGGCCCTGAGTTTTCAGGACCTCTTCATGATTTCATTCGGGGGGGTGGTGGGCTCCGGCTGGCTCTTTGCCGTATCGGGGGCGGCCTACACGGCGGGACCCGCTTCGATCGTTGCCTGGGTGATCTGCGGGATTTTCATGATGGCGATCGGCCTCGTCTTTGCCGAGGTCGCGTCGTCCCTTCACCGAACGGGTCAACTGGTCCGTGGCCCGCTGTATTCGCACGGGGGCTTCACGGGATATATCATAGCCGCCGGGTACATCTTGGGTTCGATCACGGTTCCCGCGATCGAGGCCGAGGCGGTCATCACCTACCTGGCTTCGAATCCCCCCAACGTCATCCCCAACGCCGTGATGGCGAACGGCCTTCTCACGGGCGAGGGGCTCGTCATTGCGGTCCTCCTCATGGTCGGTTTCTTCATCCTCAACTTTGTGGGGGTGAGGTTCCTCGGTGCCTTCAACACCGTCGTCACCTGGTGGAAGTTCATCATCCCGACCCTGACCATCATCTTCCTGTTCACAGTGTTCCGCGCGAGCAACCTGACGGTGGGCGGTTTCGCCCCGTTCGGCTGGCCGGGGATCTTCACCTCGATTCCCTCGGTCGGCATTGCGTTCGCCTACCTCGGATTCCGGGGTGCGGCCCAGTTCTCGGGCGAGGCGAAGAACCCTCAGCGGGACGCTCCGAGGGCGATCGTGCTGTCGATCACGGCGGCCATTATCCTCTACGTCTTGCTCCAGGTAGTCTTCATCGGCGCCATCAACTGGACCGCTGCGGGCATCGCGCCGGGCAACTGGGGGGCCCTTTCCTCGGGCCCGCTCCACACCGCGCCCTTCTATAACGTGATGAAGGAGGCGGGCCCGGCCCTCTTGGGCGGATTCGCCTCGTTCCTCCTCGCGGACGCGGTCATCTCGCCGGCGGGAACCGGCTGGGTCTTCCTCGGGGAGGCCACCCGGGCCGTTTACGGAGTCGGCGCGGACGGGTTCTTCCCCAAGCCGCTGTTGCGGATCCAGCACCGGACGCGCATCCCCTGGATTGCGCTCATCGTGACGACTATCGTCGGCGCGATCTTCATCGCGCCGTTCCCGTCCTGGTACTCGTTCGCGGTCATTGTGACCGACTGCTTCGCGATCTCGCTGATCATGGGCTCACTCACCCTGCTTGGGCTACGGAAGCACGCACCCAACATGAAGCGCCCGTTCAAGCTGCCCGCAGCCTTCTGGATCGGGGCGCTCGCCTTCATCGGCGGCTCGTTCGTCATCTACTGGAGCGGGACCGGCGACCTGTTCCTCGTGATGACCATCGTGTTCCTGGTTTTGCCGGTCTACTACTTCTTCTACGCGCCGAGGAACATGGGACTTAAGCCGAGTACCTCGATCGCCCTCGGAACGATCCAGCTGATCCTGACGCTCGCCGTCACGGTCTACGGGTACATCTATCTCCAGATCGGTCCCGACACCAATCTGATATCGCCCGCTGAGCCGACGGTCTCCGACGGCACGCTCATCACAATCTTCGCGATTTATTTCGTGTGCATGGTGGCCGTCATCGTGGGCACCACGATCGCCGCGTACTCCCTTTCGAACCCCGAAGGCAAGAAGATGATCAACGCCGGCTGGTGGGTCCTCACCCTCCTGCTCGGGTTGTACGTCCTCAATTTCTTCACGGTGTACAATTCCTGGCCCGCGATCGGGCCGGGCGGTCTCCTCAGCACCACGACCGGCTACATCCCGACGCCGTGGGATACTCCGATCTTCGCGGTCTTCGCCGCCGCTGTCTACATCTGGGGCATCCAGAGCGCCTACCGGACGAAGGACCTTCAGGAGGTCGAGGCGCTGCTGGCACGACCGGACGCCGACCGGACCGAGGACGAGATCTCGGGGATCACCAACATCCCCGAGCCGAGTCCCTAAGCGGGCGCCGTTCCGTCGCGGCGGCCCGACCGCCGCCGCCTCCCCGTACCCGTCTCAGGAGCTGTAGAGCCCCTTACGACACTCGTGGCAGATCTCGGTATGGAAGTCCGGGACGAATCGAGGGTGCGTCTCCTCTCCGCAATGAGCGCAGCGGAATCGGAGCGTCGGGGACGGGTAGCCCGTACCGTCGGGCAGCAGGTCCATCGTGAGCGGAATCTGGCTGGCCGGAAGGTTACCGGTCGAGAGTTCGATCGCGTCGAGCAACTGGCTGAACGAACGAACGAGGGTGCTGGCCTGGTGGACGGTCTCGTCCGAGTCGCTGACGACCAGGCCTAGGGCGACGCTCGTCCCGAGCGACGCGATCGAGGGCATCTCGTCCCGCCGTCCGGGCCGGAGGGCGGCGAGCGCCTGGAGCCAGCGTCGGCGTTCGGGGTCGCGAAGGACCTCCGCGGGCCTCGAGCGATACGCGTAGAAGGCCCAGCGACGGTCGAACTCGGGGTCCCCGGTCTGATGGCCCTTGAGGTTCCCCTCGACCCGCCGTTGCCGTTCGAGGATGAGTTGGACGTCCGGGCTCATTCGGGTGAAGATCCGGGGGCGACCCCCGATGTAGAGCCAAGGGGTCTCATAGTGGACCATCCGCTCCGGAGTATCCCACCGGATGGCGGTCACGACGCTGACGAGCTGGTCCGTGGAAAAGAGCGACGGTCGCTGGTAGGTGACCTCCCAGAGCCGACCGTAGGCGGGGCCGACCAGCGGGGGGTCCTTGAACGGAGACTTCGTTCCAGGCGGCACGTCGGGCGAGCGCCTGGCGTCCCGGAACTCGGGGTTCGCCCGTAAGAGGGCCGAACGGATCCGGGACCATTGCGGGTCCCGGTCTCGTTGGGTTCCACCGATCGTGTAGGCCGACATCTCTCGAGTAAGTGCTCCCGGAACCAACTCTTCCGGGCAAATGAGACTCTCGGTCGTCCCGTCTCGACCGGCCCGGTGAC
>JASHYQ010000246.1 GCA_030042955.1 Thermoplasmata archaeon | reverse complement strand
TTCGAGGCGCCCATCGACTTCGTCTGGAAGTACATCTTCGGAGGGGAATCTCATGACTCCGCCCACAAGACCACCCGAAAGCCGACGTTCAAGAGCGTATCGGACATCACCATCGAGTACGGATCGGAGAGGTACCTTCGGGGAAAGTGGGTTCCGGATCGATTGCGGATCACGATGGTCGAGCCGATCTCGGTGACGACGGAATGGCTCGAAGGGGTGTTCGCCGGGTCCAAGTTCGTCTACGTGTACTCTCCGAAGGGAGAGAAAACCCGCATCGACGTTTACGGCGAGTTCACCTCCAAGACCTTGCCCCCGGAGCAGGTCGAGGCCGCCGCTCGCGAGTTCCTGGACGCAGAGTTCCGCGACGACGCTCCCGCCATCAAGACCGCCTACGAGAAGGCAAACTCCTCCCGGAAATGACCCGGGCGGCTGCAACAGTCCGCGTCCTCGCCTGTCCGGGGTGGGGTCGCCCTAGCTCTGCCGGGGGCTCCGTCGGGACCCCCGACGGCTGTGGGGGTCCACGCGGAAAGGGCGTAGTGCCCGCGGTCAACCGGCCGCGCGGGAAGCCTGCATGGGCCGCCCCGCCTGAATGACCAGCATGACGAAACGGGGGTCCCTCCGTGCCGAGGCCAGCAGTGGCGACAGACGAACCCTCACGGCCTGCAGCGTATGGTTCTTCGCGGCGGCGACCATGTACTCGAAATACCGGTCGAAGTCGCCCAGCGCGTAGTAGATGTACCCGATGGACGACTGACGAGAGGTCCCCTTCTTGAAGAGCTCGTCGATCTTCGCGATCACTCGCACCGCGGTGTCCCTATCCCCCCTGAGGGCGGCGAGATATCCGCGGCACAGCAGCGCAGGGTCACTGTTCGGCGCCACGCGCTCGAGCTCTCGGACCATCGCCTCGGCCTGCTCCAGGTCACCCTTGAGCATGTAGCATTCCGCCAGGCCCCGATAGGCGTCGATCGGATCCGACTCGATGTGCTTCGTCCAGTGCGCGAGCGCCTCCTCGTTCCTTCCCGAATTGAAGTAGGCCTCGCCTTGGCGACGGATCATGGGCGGCGAGAGCGGGTCCAGACGGTACGCCTCGTCGGCCAAGAGAATGTACGACTCTATGATGCCGAACGAACCTGCGAGCGAGCTCAGGATGCTGTGGGCCTGCGCCAGGTTGGGGTTGAGCTCCAGCGCTCGCCGTAGTTCGCGGTCCAGGATCTCCGCCGGCGCATCCGCCATGAACGCCAGCTCCCCCAGGAGCTCGTGCGCTTCGGCCAGGTCCGGGTCCAGCTTGCTCGCCCGCTCGGCGGCCGCCTGTCCCATCTCGATCGCACCGGTCCAGGTCAGGTAGCCCTCGGCGCCCAGGTTGATGTACGCCCGGGCGAGCCCCGCGTAGGCCCGGGCGAACGTGGGGTCCGTCTCGATCGCCTTCTGAAAGTGTTCCAGGGATTTCCGGAGCGCGGGTTCGTCCGTCTTCCAGATGAGGGCTTGGCCCTGGAGGTACGAGAGGTACGCCTGGGTCTCCTTGGGCCGCTCCAGCTCCGGCACCTGGGCTTGGGGCTTGGCCAAGCTCCCCGGCAGCGAGGTCGCCACCTTCGTCGCGATCTCGCTCTGAACGGCAAAAATGTCGTCGAGGTCGTCGTCGTACTTCGCCGTCCATAGGTGTTCTTCGGTGGCGACGTCGATCACCTGGACGGTGACCCGGATCTTGTTCGCGGCGCGGCGCACGCTGCCTTCGACGACGGTCCCGACCCCGAGCTCCTTGCCGATGGCTGCGACCTTCTTCTCGGCCTTCTTGTAGGCGATCACCGAGGTCCGAGCGATCACCTTCAGGCCGGGAACGAGCGACAGGTTCGCGATCAGTTCCTCGGTCAGCCCATCGGCGAAGTACTCGTCGTTCGGGTCGGGGCTGATGTTGGCGAAGGGGAGGACCGCGATCCGCGCCTTGTCGGACAGGTAGGAGGTATCTTCGGTAGAGGTCCCGCCGTTGGCCTCCCAGGAAGGCACCACACGGTAGATGTCCAGCGGGGTCACGAGACCCTTGAGCGCCTTGGACTGGAGCTTTTCGAACTTCTCGGTGACCTTGGTCCGGACCTGCTCGTATACGGCGCCGGAGACACAGACCCCGCCGGGGTCGGCCAACGGTTCGATGCGGGCCGCGATGTTCACCGCATCTCCCAGGATGTCCTGGCCGGACTGGACCACATCGCCCAGGTGCACACCGATCCGGATCTTGATGGGTTTCTGACCCCCCTCGGAGTTTCGTTCGTAGATCCGTCGTTGGATGTTCACCGCGCACTGGACGGCTCGCAGCGCGCTGTCGAACTCGACCAGAAAGCCATCGCCCGTCGACTTGACCTCGCGGCCCTGATGCAGGGCGACCACAGGACGGAGCAGCTCGCCCTGCTGGCGGAGCAGGTCGAGGGAACCGCCCTCGTTGGCCTGGGTGGACGCGGTGTAGCCGACGGTATCCGTGAACATGACTGCCGCGAGCCGGCGGTCGGCGTCCACGAGCGTGCGATGCCTTCGGTCGCTTAAGACCATCTGGAGCGGCCGATACGGACGCGAGTCACCGACGGCCCGGCACCCCTCAAGCATCGAGGCCCGAGGCCCGACGCTCGTGGGACGCGCCTACGGCCAGCCCTCCAGGCGCGGACGCCGAAACGGTCACAGCACCCCGAGATCGCACTCACCCGAGGAAGCTCGACTCCCCACAAACGATCCCTGACCCTACCCGGTAAGACCACGCCCCTTGCATCGCGAGCCCCGGGATGCGCAGCTGAAAGTACCATTGTATTCACGGAATGGAAGCAGTCTCGGAGTGCTCTCCCTCGTCCACTTGCATCGCGACCGGGTCATCGGAAGCAGCTTCCTCGACGCAGGCAAAGTACTCCTTGCCGTCAGGGAGGATCCGGAACGCTCCGTAGAACTTCCGACCCTTCAGGGAGGGAAGCCTCGACTCGAGCCTCTGCATCGCCTCGGCAGGACCGCCGCCCGTCATGTCAGCCAGAATTCGCAAGACCCGAACCGTCGGTCGTTCTACGTACGAGTCCAATGCCATCGGAACTCCGCTACCCCGCGCCTAACTAAGGTGAGCCGATGAGATAGCGAAACGGTCGGTCCTTCGGAGTAGGCCATCGCTGGCCTTCACGGGTGGCGCTGCATGGTACGAGCCACCTCGGAACGGTGGCCTTGGCGATCCTACGGAAGAGGGATCAGCAGGGGGCAACAGCCCGCACACCGGTCGGACAGGAACAGTGCGGCTGCGGGCGCGCCCACCCGGCGACCACAAGGCGTGCAAAAGCCCGCGCGTGCCTAGGGTCGGGCCAACTCTTTTGGCTTAGGAGGGAGGTGCGCGACCGATGTTCTGCGCACACTGCGGGAAAGCCGTCCCCGACGGGGCCCAGTTCTGCCCCAGCTGTGGGACGCCTTTGGGAACTGGCGCGGGCGCCCCGCCCCCGCCAGCCCCGAGCAGTGCCCTTGCCTATCAGTTCGCGGTCAGCGCTCCGGTGTCTCGGCTAACGAGCCTCAACCAGCTCATCATGCTCCGCTCCAACATCCGATCGACCATAATCGGGGGGTCCTGGGGTTCTGGCGGGATGCCCACGACCGGCCTGGGGGAGTGGCGGACCTTTCGGTTCGAGGATCCCTCAGGGGGGTTGGTGGGAGAAGCGAAGTCCGAGCCGACGTATCCGGCGAAGTACATCCTAGTGGATGAGAGTCGGGCGCCGGTCCTGATCCTCGACTCGGTAGGGGCCGGGGGAATCTTGCTGGGGAAGAACAAGGAGCCCTTCCTGATCCACGATGCCGGCGGGGCAGTGCTCGCCTCCTTGGAGATGCAACCCGCCTCCTGGGGGCGCGAACGTGGGGTGACGGTCAGTTCCTGGGGGCGCCAGTATGGGGTCACCGTTGAGGGTCGGGATGCCATGCTCGTGGTATCCAATCCCACGAACTCTCTCGCTCAGCTCATCGACCTCGGCCGCGGGACCGTCCTTGCGTCGGCAGTCACCAAGCACGGGTTCACGACGGTGAGGACCCAGATCGACATCCCCGAATCGACGAAGGTGGATCACCGGATTGCGCTGGGCGCCTTCCTCATGTTGAGCTATACGATCGAGGGCTATCGTTAGCCCGGACGGTAGCGACCCGACCTCCCCCTCGCCCATCGGCCCGATCCCCGCAGGGTGGGTGTAATCCTGCTTGCAGTCCGCCAGCCTTCACGCAGGGCGAGGCGGACCTTGCGTAAGATCGACCGGTACAAGCCACCGCTCCCGGCCGGCCAGCGTGGACTAGATGGAAGGCCGGTGAGGGCTCTTCGGATGAATCCGGTCTGAGCCTACGCGCTCCAGCTCGCCAGGGGTGCCTTACCGAGGACTCGGAAGACCTGCTGGTACGTCTCCCGGTGGGCTTTTCCGGGACGCAGCATAGTGCAAGAAGACGGCGCCCGATCGAAACGCTCGCGACTCCAGCAACCGGAAGTCGTGCCGGCCGGGGGCTCCCAGAGGAACGATGTCGTCGTGATGGTCCGGCGTGGGTTCCATGCGAAAGAGCGGCAGGCCCCGTCCTATGATGCTCGGCGATACCGTGAGACACAGTTCGTCCGCGAGATCCTCGGCGAGAACGGACTGGACGAGCTGCACACCTCCCGCGACAATGATGTTCGCTCCGGGGAGCGACCTCAGTCGGGAGATCTCGCTAGCGACAGGGTCACGAACGATCCGGGAGTTGGACCAGCTGGCCGCTTGGAGCGTACGCGAGAACACGACCTTCTCCACCTTGGTCGAGAACCTTGCGAAGGCCCGCCAATGTTCGTTCTCGGTGTCGAGGAGCCCTGGCCAGAAACCTGCCCAAGCTTCGTAGGTCTTTCTCCCCAGCAAGAGGGTGTCGACGTTGCCCATCGGCCCCGTCCACATCGCCTCCCAGAACTGGCGATCCGCTTCGGGGTCATCCGGACCGTCCGCGAGCGCAGCGAATCCGTCTAAGGTCATGTACATCGTGATCGACACCTTTCTCGACATCGCCCGGCCTCCCGCCAAACCGAGGGCAACTGAGTATTAAGAACACGACCGGGTCTGAATGCCGGTCCGGCGGCCCGGCGTCTCGGCCGTCGGGGCGACAATAGCTGCTGCGCATCTTCCGAAGCGGGCGCGGCTGAGGAAGATCCGCTGTCGGGGGTACTGCTGACCCGTCGATCGGCAGTGAGAGCGCGTTTGCCCGCCAGCAACTCAGCCGAGCTCGCACAAGGGCCATCGAGGTCGGCGGAATCTGCCCTAGAGCAGGAGGAGGCCGGTGGTCGTCTCCCGCAACCCAGGTCTCACCCCTCGATCGCGAACGGGGTGGTAGCCGGGGCCAGCCGGCCCACGAGCCAGCGAACCAGAGCCCTACTCCGACGGTGCCTCGGGGTGTCGCGCTGGCGGCGAGCGGGGCGCGCGTCGGCTGGTACTTTCGGTTGACTTTGAATTCTCAGGGGACGACAAAGCTGTCGTCTAGGAGCACACCGGTGGCGAGGGGACCGGGAGTGATCTCAGTCGCTGCGTTCGGGTTGGCGAGGTCGAACTGGTAGGCGATGAAGGGTGGCGACGGATCATTCCCGATCCCTAGCCACGCGCCAGGGGCACCCGTCGCACTCGGCGATGTGTACCAGCATCCGGCGCTGGCGGCGCCGGGAGTGGGAACTACGAAGGCCGACCCGAACTCTACGGGGTTCGTCAGCGCCGTCGGCACGGTCGCTGGCAGCTGCTTGAAGATGGCGGGAAGGATGCCCAGGGCGGTCACGCGGGAGACCACGCACTCGGCTGTGTTGTGAGCTTTGGCGATCGAGAGGGAACCCGTCCAAGAGCCGGCAGCGCCCCCGGCGGTGGTAAGATCCGTGAACGTCCAGCCCGACAGCGTCACGTTCACCAGGATGCTATCTCCCGGTTTTACAGCGAGCGGGAGGAGGAACGCCGGGAAGGGCGCCTGCTGCACCCACGCGCGATAAACAGGCGAACCCAGAACGCAGACGACCACCACACCAGCTCCGTCCAACTTGAGAGCCGCCACCCCGCCGTAGTGATCCAGCCCGACGGCGATAGCCTCGGAGGCGACCCCGTAAGGGTTGTTGGCAGAGGCGTTCGGTTGAGGGCAGGTCACGTTGGGAATGACAAAGGAACCGAGGATGTCAATGATCGGTGCGTTCGCGGAGGTGGTCCCGACGCCGTACCCGGACCAGCTCGACAGGACGACCGGATCTGAACTGGTGGTGGCGGGGACGACAGCCGTTCCGATCGCCGCGGTAAGGCCGGTCAGGGTAGCGGTAGCCAGCACCGCTCCGGTAACGACCCCGATGGCGATCGACAGTACTAGGTGGCGACGCGACGGCTTCATTGCGGGGGGATGACAGTTCAAGGATATGGAGGTTGGGAAAGGAACCTATGAAATCACAAGAAAATCTGAGGCGTTATGTAGTGGGGCTCGGCACCCCGTGGTCCTCCGATCTCGGGCCGGACGGCTCCCGCCCGGCTCGAGTACGGGCGTCATGCCGGGCGTCGCTCTGCCGATGAGGTCCCTGCAACGTCCATGTAGGTTCTGTAGCTCCGGACGGCGATGCGAAGGGAGATCCTCGTCTGCGGGCTAGCTATCTGTCTCCTGTCCGCCACTGCGCTCGTCGCCCTACGGGGTGCGGCCGAGGCGAACTGTGCCACCGGATCTTTCTCCGGCAACGCCACTAACCCTTCCGAGTGTCAGACCGATTCCAGTCTCCTAGGCCTCTCCCTAGTCGGGGTCGTCGGCGGCGCCCTTCTCGCCGCTGTCGGAGCCTTCCTCCGGTCCAGAGCCCCTCCTCCGAAGCCACCTGATGGTTGACGACCGTGACCCATATCGGCCGGTATGGCCCGCGAACCAGCTGGGCGACCTGGACCTGCGTGGGCGCGTAACACGACTCCTGGAGATCGAACGACCTCTGCACCCTGGCTCGAATCCCGCGGGATCGCTCTCGAGACTCACTACTGCACCGACCTGGTTTCAGGAGCCCTCGCTGTTCGGGTTCCTGAACCCAGCTAGTTTGCCGGCCACGTACCCCATCGCTGCTGGACCTCCCCGGCCCATCTTGACGGCGAGCACCAAGACCTGAAGCCTCGGCTGGAGTTCCTTCTGCGGGTCCCATAATGTTCGGAGCCATGGCCCTCAGCACCGCGAAGGAAGGCAGTGAACACAAGCTAGCTCAGGCAGCGCGAGAGCATGCGGAGGCGCTGCGACAGCAGCCAGGGTGTGTCGGGGCGTGGGTGCTCAGAGAGCGATCCAGCCG
>JASHYQ010000245.1 GCA_030042955.1 Thermoplasmata archaeon | reverse complement strand
CGGTTCCGTCACGGCCGGCTCCAAGACCACGGTTTCCGGGCCGGGCGCGACCACGCGGTGGAAACCCACCTGGACCAGCTCCACCCTGCTCTCGACCTGGTTGACCGTATCGTACGGCGGCGTCCCGATTGGGTACATCTACGACACGTTCACCATCATGACCTAGCGGGAAGCGAACGGGCCCAGACTGATCCAACGGCCACGGCCCGCATACGGGCGTCGCCGAACGATGACGGGTCACGGTGATCCCTACTCCGGTGCCTCGTAGTCGGCGGTTCGTGCTCTCGTTCGCTACTTCTACCCCCCGGGACCCCGCCGACCGGGGGCCGGGTCCCCCGGTCGCGGTTTCCGATCAGGGCGGCTTCGGAGAGGAAGGCAGGGGCGAAGACGGGGACGCTGCGCCGCCTCCAGAGAGTTTGGCACCACACTTCCAGCAGACGCTCTCGTTAGGGTAGACCACCGCCCCGCACTTGGGGCACGGCATCTCCGCCCGACGCGGCGCGGAGGCGTCCACGGTCGCGGGCGGCACGACCAGGGGGGTAGTCAGCGGGGGCGGCGACCCGCCCGCTCCCCCTGCCTCAGAGGGTACCGGTCCGGGGGCGCGAGCGGCCGCGGCCCCGCGCGAGGCCTGGCGGCGCTTGATGTACATGTAGACAACCAGGACGATGTAGAACGGAATTCCGAGGTAGACGAAGACGTTCAGGTAGATCGAGAGGATCAGCTGCTCGTAGGTCGTTCCGAAGTTGCCGACCACCGGTCCTTCGAGCCCGTTGTACACCGCGTCCCCTACCAGCAGGATGAAGGTCGCGTTATGGGTGGTCGGCGAGCTGCTGTTCTTGAGGAACGCGCCCATCTGCCAGGCCCAGATGCCGTCCGATGGGAAGGTGAAGTGGAAGGAGACGGTCGTGTTCGCGGTCAGGTTCCCCGAGAAGGTGTGGTTGACCTCGTAGAACGGATACCCGGAGGAACAGTTCGGGTCGTTCACGCCCGTGGCCCCCGGACACGTCGAGATGAAGAGGGTGAGGAGGTAGGGGGACTCGTTCCCTTTCGGAATGTACATCGGCACCACGGTGACATTCCACGTGAAGTTCGTGGAGGTCGTCCCGAGGTACGGACTGACGGAGGCATGCTGCAGCAGTGCGCCGCCGCCCCCACCCGGAAGGTTCGTAGGGGAAGACGCCGGTGGGATGGGAGTCATCACCTCCTGGGTGAGCACGACATTGGCGATGGGTGCGGCGAGCAGGAGGATGACGAGGCCCATTAGGGCGAGGAAGCGGATCCGCTTGATCCCGAGCCAGATCGGGACCGCAAGCCCCACCAGGAGCATGACGGGAATGGCCAGGAGCGCGTACACGTAGGCGTACGTCAGCGCCGTGATGACGGTCGCGAAAGCGATGAGCAGGACGCGTCCGAACGGCTGCTGAACGAAGCCTTTCAGACCTCCCTGAGGCTGCACGAGAGAGTGGAAGACCCGCCTCTCCTTATTAGCTGATGGCCGCTCCTCGTGCGATGCCCGCCCAACCGACGGTTCCCGCCGCCCTCATCGTCCTCGACGGACTCGGAGACCGCCCCCATCCGGACACGGGGGGCCGAACTCCCGTGGAGGCGGCCGCGACCCCGAACCTGGACCGCCTTGCCCGACTCGGCCAGCTCGGTCAGGTCATCGTCGTCGGCCCAGGGGTCGCTCCGGAATCGGACGCGGGGGTCTTTGCGCTGCTGGGCTACGACCCCGTCCACGACTCGCCGGGGCGGGGAGTGCTCGAGGCTCTCGGCGTGGACGTTCCGCTCGGGCCCGGGGACGTGGCGCTCCGGCTCAACTTCGCTACCTCGGACGGGGAGGGAGCCATCGTCGATGCGAGGGTCGGTCGCTCCCTCTCCACGCACGAGGCCCAGGAGCTAGCGCTTGGGATCACTCAGGCTGACCTCCTGGGCGCGGAGGCAATCCGAGCAGAGGTCCGGGCGACGGTAGGGCATCGGGGCGTGCTCTGGCTCCACCCCACGGCGGGCGGTCCGCTCTCGCCGAACATCTCGAACGCCGACCCGTTCTACGAGAAGGTGGGCGGGATGGGGCAGGCCCGGCGCCCGGAGCACCCCCGGGTCCTCACGGTCCAACCGCTCGACCCCTCTCCCGAGGCGGCTCGTACGGCGCGTGCGGTCAACCTGTTCCTCGAGCGGGCCGGGCCGCTCCTCGCTGGCCATCGAGTAAACGCTCGGAGGGCCCTCTCCGGCAAGAAGATCGCGAACGCGCTCCTGGTGCGAAATGCCGGCTCTCTTCCCGCCTCCCCACTTCCCTCGTTCGAACAGCGTCACGGGCGGAAGGGCGCGTCCCTCACCGAGATGCCGGTCGAGCGCGGGATCGCCCGGGTCCTAGGCCTGGAGGACCGGTTCGTGGGTCCGATGGGAGCCGACCGGGAGGCCGGCTACCGGGAGCGGGCCCGGATCGCGCGCGAGCTCCTGGCGGAGTTCCCGTTCGTCTACGTCCACCTGAAGGGACCGGACGAGCCGGGCCACGACGGTAACGCACGCTTGAAGCAGCAGATTGTCGAGGAGATCGACCGGTTTTTCTTCGGTCCGTTTGTTGAGGGCCTCGACCTGGCCCACACCCGGGTCGGGGTCACCGCAGACCATGCCACCCCCGCGATCCAGAAGGGCCACACCGATGACCCCGTTCCGTTCCTCCTCGTGGGCGCCGACGTCCCGGGGGGTTCCGCGGACGTGACGTTCGGGGAGCCTGCGGCCGCGAAGGGCGCGCTCGGTACCCTCCGGGGCGCGGACGTCCTGCCA
>JASHYQ010000244.1 GCA_030042955.1 Thermoplasmata archaeon | reverse complement strand
CGAACTCCCGCACCCCAGAAGCTGGTCATCCAGAACTACCTCGTGACCGGCCGGGTCAAGATCGCTTCCGGAGCCCCGGTCGTAGGGGTCGGCAACGTCACCCTCTACGACACCGTGTCCCACGTGATCTTCACGGCCCCGACGGACACCGGGTTCTACTCGATCGGTGCCTACCCCGGGACGTTCGATGTGATCCTGGCGACCGCCGGCTACACGACGGCCTGGTACCCCCTGACCGTCTCGGCCGTCGGACCGTACATCCAGAACGTCACGGTGGCGCCCGCTCTCTCGAGTCAGATCGCGGTGTACAACACGACGGTGAGCCTCGCCGGCATCTCGGCCACGACGGGCAAGGGAACGGTCACGGTGACGACCGCCGCGACCCTCGGGAACGACTCGGTCTTTCCCGCGCTGGGGAACGCGAGCGTCCGCCAGTTGTGGGCGCAGCTTGGCCTCACGTGGACCGGAGCCCCGACCTTCCCCGACACGGACAACGCGTCGGTGAAGAGCTGGGTCAACGCGAGCGGACCGTTCTTCCCCGCCGTGCAGGCGGGTCTCTCGCTGAACGGGACCGGCTTCTTGAACCCCACGGTCACGCCTGCGCTCACGAGCTTCACGTCAGCTTGCTCCGCCGCGTCCTGCGGCCTGTCGACCCCCGGGGGTCTCACCTTCGGGTGGCAGTCGACCTACAAGCTGAACGGTACGCTGGCCCGCAACTCGAGCGCCTACACGCTCGCCTTCGGGTTCCGGCACCCGAGCACGCCCTCGGAGATGTTCAACTACACGTTCGTGCTCCCGACCGACTACGTCCTGGCCGCCGGGACCATCGCCCCGACCCAGACCACGCTCGTCGCGGACGGCACCGACCACACCTGGACGTCGTTCACGCTCTCGTCGCTCGTCTCGACCACCCCGGCGGGCTCGGCGAGCTTCTCGATCGTCCGGGCCGCAAACCTGACGGCGAACGTCAACGTCTCGGTTTCGAACTTCGCCTTTTCGAGCCGGAACGTCCTGAACAGCACCCACAACCACTACACCGCCATCGTGGGGGTCGGTGAGAACGTCACGTTCAGCGCGCTCAACTCGACGTACCCGGTCGGCCAGAACGGGACCAAGTTCGTCTGGACCTTCGGGGACGGCACGCCCGCCGTGACCACGAGGAACGCCACCACCAACCACACCTTTGCGGTCGCGAGCGGGGCCTACCCCTACAACGGCACGCTCAACGTCACGAGCTCGGGCGGGATCACCAACGAGACGACGTTCTTCATCTGGGCGGCGAACGGCGCGGTCACGGCCAAGATCTCGGGGAATTGGTCCTCCAAGCAGTACTTCGCGAGCGGGCCGTACGTCCGGTTCAACTGGTCCACCGTGCTCCACCTGAACGCGACCGCCAGCGTCGCGAAGATCTCCCCGACCGCGCCGATCAACAACGTGATCGCGGCGAGCGTCTGGACGTTCACCGCGAAAGGGTTCACCCCCGCCGCCACGAACCTTTCGGCGAGCCAGCGGTCGAACCCCCTCGGCAACGTGACCACGCAGTTCCTCGGAGCCGGGAACTACTACAACGGCGTGACCATCAACGGTACGCCGGTGGTGTTCAAGGGCTGGGTCTACAACCTGACCCTGACGGTCTGGTCCGGCACCGGTCAGAAGGCGTCGACCTCCTTGCAGTTCCTCGTCAACGATACCGAGGCCCCGGTCGCGGCGTTCACGCTGCAGAACTCCGCAGGGAAGGTCATCTCGGGCAGCGGGATCCAAGTCGCTCAGAACGGGACCGCCAAGGTCCTGCTGAACGCTTCGAACGCGACCGACCCGCACAACGGGACGATCTCGAAGTACTACTGGCTGATCACCAACGCCGCGAACAGCACGCTGCACGACGGGATCAACACGACCGTGGTGCGACCCAACGGCACCCTGCCCACCCTCTGGCTGACGCCCGAGAACAAGAGCTACAAGGTGAACCTCACGGTCTGGGATGCGGCGGGCAACCATGCCTACACGGTGGTGTCGCTTACCGTTGCCGTCAACTCCTCCTACAACGTGATCCTGGCCGCGAACAACCTGACGGCGCCGTCCACGTACACCGCCGGCACGTCGTACACCTTCTGGGTGAACGTCTCGGTGGGCGGTGGGGCGAAGGCGGTGGCGACGAGCGTGGCGGTCCGGTGGTACCTGCTCTCCCCGAGCGGCACCGGTAGCCGCACGTACATCGGCGGGACCGTCGAGTATTACAACTACACGAGCGGGGTCGTCAACGCGACGCCGTTCGCCACCGGTACGATCGCGTCGCTGAAGTTCAACCAGACGGTCCGGGCCCAGGTCTCCTGGACGCCGAGCAGCACCGGGAACTTCCTGCTGTACGCGAACGCGACCGCGTCGAACGAGTACGTCGGGAACTACGTCGCCGGGACGAACCTGGCCCAGAAGTCGATCACCGTCAATCCCAACCCGACGACCGAGGCGCTGATCTACGGCGGGATCGCGGTGGCGGCCATCGTGGTCATCGTCCTGATCGTCCTCTTCCTGCGCCGCCGCTCGAAGCGTGCGTCAGCCCCGCCGAGCCGGCCGGGCCGCGGCGGCGACAAGCGGT
The DNA here is from genome assembly GCA_030042955.1 of Thermoplasmata archaeon. Lineage (GTDB taxonomy): Archaea > Thermoplasmatota > Thermoplasmata > Lutacidiplasmatales > UBA184 > Lutacidiplasma. The sequence goes on along the minus strand of JASHYQ010000244.1, from coordinate 320 downwards.
CCCCGCCGAAGGACGAGGACGAGGACGAGGAAGACGAGACGTAAAGGGGGCGGCCTCCCTCGGACCAACCCCTTCCGTTCCTTTTCTTCCGCACGACCGGCGGACCCGACTACTCAACAGGGTCGGGAGCAGGCCAGAGTCGGTTCCGGTGGTCCGGGCCGCGCGGGACCTGCCGCGCTGCGCGCGTTGGCGCTTCGGAGAGCTGGACGGGCGTCGGGCCCGGGCGCTCAGCCGTACGGGCCGACCTCATCGAGGAGGTCGACATGGGTCAGGAGCATTCGGCGGCAGCAGTACCGCTGCAGCCCGAGGGCGTCCAACAC
>JASHYQ010000243.1 GCA_030042955.1 Thermoplasmata archaeon | reverse complement strand
CCCTCGTACCGGAGCCGGAAGGCCGGGAGCTCCACCCCGCGCCCGCGCTCCACATGCCCGAGGGGCACCGCGTCTCGGGCACCGGCCGAGGCGAGCCGACGGCGGACGGCGCCGAGACGAGGTTTCGCGGCGACGACGACGAAGCCGATGCCCATGTTGAAGGTCTGGAACATCTCCTCGTCCGTGATCCCCCCCAGCGCCTGGATCCATCGGAACAGCCCGGGAGGGGCGGGCCAGTCGTCCAGCACGAATCGGACGCTCGGGGAAAGGCGAACGAGGTTGCGCACCCCGCCTCCAGAGAGGTGGGCGAGCCCGTGGACTCCCGGGTCGTCCGCGACCGCGTCGCTCGCGCGGGTGTAGATCCGCGTGGGCCGGAGCAGTTCGCGTCCTATCGGCCCGTGCCCTCCGGGGCGGGGACGTTGGAGGTCGACTCCACGCTTCCCGAGCAGTCGCCGGATCAGGGTGAACCCGTTCGCGTGGACTCCGTCGGACGGGATCCCGAGCACGACGTCACCGGGCCGGATCCGCTCCCCGGTGACCGGGACGCGTCCCGCGGGGAAGAACCCGAACGCCGTGCCCCCCAAGTCGGTCCCCCGGACGATGGACGGTACCACCGCCGTCTCCCCTCCGAGAAGGGCGCATTCCGCCTTGCGGAGACCCCGGCCCAACCCCCGTCCGATCGCCCGAAACTCCGCCGCGTTCGGACGTTCGCAGAGAATCACGTCCACGAGGCCGGCGGTCCGTGCGCCCATGGAGGCGAGGTCGTTCACGTTGACCCCGACGATGTCCTCGCCCACCTCCTCCCACCGACCCAGCTCCTCCGCGAGAAGGACCTTCGTGCCGACCGTGTCGGTGGTGACCGCGATCGTCTCCCGTCCGATCCGGAGGAGCCCGGCATAGTGTGCGGGTGCGTCGATCTGATGGCCGTGACGAGCCGGCGGGCGGTAGCGAGCGGCTCGGATCAGCCCGGAGAGGGCGCGGGAGACCTCGCCGCGGTCGACCCCGCTGCGAGCGTACGTCCAACCTTTCGGTCCCCTCGTGCTCGTCCCCCCGTGGGGGGAGCGAGCAGGGGGAGATATCCTGCGTCGGCCCGAGGCGCGGGCTCTATAGGGCACGCCGCGTCCCGGGGCGATGCCTCCCCCGGTGCGACGGAGGGACCGAGGCCCCCGGGGCCCGCCCGAGGCCCCGGCGCAGATCCTCTCGGGGCGGGCGTTTCTCCGGGGGAAGCTGCAACCGATCGAGGTCGCCATCTCCGAGGATGGATGGATCCTCGCCCTCGGGAAACATCTCACGGGGGCGCCCCGGCACGACCTCGGCGAGGCGGTCATCCTTCCCGCCGCCACCGACCTTCACGTGCATTTCCGCGAGCCGGGAGGGCCGTCCGGGCTCGAGAACATCGCCACCGGGACCGTGCAGGCGGCGCTCGGAGGGGTAGCCCTGGTGGGCGAGATGCCGAACACGCAACCTCCGGTGACCGACGTTGCTTCCCTCGAGGAGAAGGCGGCCCGGGTCCGAGGACGTGCGGCGGTCGATGTGCTCCTCTATGCCCTCCCCCGCGCCGCTCCGGGGTTACCGGCACTCGCGGCACGGGCAGGCGCCTTCAAGCTCTTCCTCAGCCCGACCACAGGGGTGCCCGAACCTCCGGACGGAAGCGAGGTCCCGGCGCTGCTGCAGCGACTGGCGGGACTTGGCCTCCCCGTCAGCGTACACGCCGAGGATGCGACGCACTTCGATTCCTCCCGTCCTCCGCTCGACCCCGTCGGGTGGAACGCCCATCGCCCTCCGGCGTCGGAGGAGGCGGCGATCGGGCGGCTCCTCCCCCCGCCCGTGCCGCTCCGCCTCCACGTGGCCCACGTCACGCGGCCGGAATCGGTCACCCGACTTCGGGCGGCGGGAGTCTCCTTCGAAGCGACCCCCCACCACCTGCTGCTGAACGACCGTTCCGGTCGCGACGCCTACACGAAGGTCAACCCGCCGCTGCGGACCGAGGCCGACCGGCAGGGGCTATGGGAGGCCTTTGCCCGGGGCGAGGTCCCGGTCCTGGCGAGCGACCACGCTCCTCACCTCCCGTCCGACAAAGAGCGCCCGTTCGATAGGGCGCCGAGCGGCGTGCCCGGGGTCGAGACGATGCTCCCTCTGATGCTCGCTCGAGTCCGCGCCTCCGGGCTTTCCCTCTCGACGCTCCTCGAGGCCGCGTGCGACCGCCCGGCACGCTGGTTCGGCCAACCCCACGGCCGGATCGCACCCGGCCACCGGGCCCACCTCCTGGTGGTCGACTTCCGCCAGCGAACAACGGTGACGGCCGCCCGGCTCCACGCCCCCTGCGGCTGGACACCCTTCGAGGGGCACGAAGCGATCTTCCCTCGAGAGGTCTACTTCCGAGGGGAGCGGGTCGTCGCGGGCGGAGAGTTCGAGGGAGAGACCCGGGGCGAGGTCGTCCGCCCGGAGTTTGCCCCCGGCCCGACCGATGCCTCTCCGGGTTAGTTGCGGGTCTCGTCCCAAGTGGTGGGAGATGGGGACGGGCCGCTCGCCGGGGGAGCGCCGGCTGGTGGGCCCCCGGCGGAGGGGGGAGGCACGGTCCCCGGTGACCGCGGCCGGACGCGAGTGAAGTACATCACCAGCAGGTAGAGCACCCCCGCGATGATGAGAACGATGAGCAGGTAGTTGATGTAGCCGAAGAACGCGGAGATCTCCCTCCACCGGTGGCCGAGTACGATCCCGGCGTAGACGAAGGCGAGAGTGAAGGGAATCATCCCGAGCAGGGTGAAGACCCCGAACCGAGCGGCCGGCATCCGCGCGCTGCCCGCGGGGTAGCTGATGTACGCGCGCACGACCGGCACCAGACGAGCGAGGGCCACGGTCGATTCCCCGTGGCGCGCGAACCAGGCGTCCATCCGGGCCAGGTGGCGTTCCTCGAGCCGGATCGGACCGATCCCGATGCGGGTGACCCGGTCCCGCCACCATCGACCGACCGCGTAGGCGAGGAAGGACCCTGCCAGCGCGCCGGCGACCGCGATCGCGATCGTCGGCCAGAGGGGAAAGACGCCGGTGGCGATGAGGAAGCCGGCGAACGGCAGGATCACCTCGCTCGGGATCGGCGGGATCCCGAAGCTCTCCACGACCATCAGGCCGAACAAACCGGCGAGGCCGACCGTCGTCAGGATGGCGACGATGACGTCGGCTACTGCCCCGACGATCGTGAACATCCCGGAGCCCGCCTTCCCGCTACGACCCGGGGACTTCCGGCGGCGGAGGAGGAGTGTAGAGGAGACGGAACGGCACCCGGAGATGGGTGTTCGTCCGAGCCGGGATCCCCTCGAACTCGAGGGGCGTTGAGCAGCCCCCGCAGGCGACGGACGGACGGGCCCGCCCGAGCGCGATCGAGAGGGGGACCCCCACCTCGATCTCGGTCGGTCGAGCCGGGGCGCGGGCGATCGCCCGGCGGAGCTCCTCGACGAGGGGCTCCTCCGGCGCGGTCGGGGACTCGGGTGCCATCGTCTTTGAAATCGCGTCGGCGCACTTAACGGGCACCCGCGGGCCGCCCGCCTACTTCTGGGTCTCTTCGCCCGCGTCGGTGCCCGAGGTGGTGCCCTTTCCGCCTTTCGGAGGCTTCTTGAGGATCTCGCCGCTGATCTTGTCGAGCTCCGCCATCAGCGCGTCGATGTCGGGCTCCCCTTCGGCGCCCGCGGCGGCACCAGCGCCCGCACCGGCCATGGCCGGCATCGCCGCCCCGACATCCTCGGGGGTCTCAATGTACGGGTGGGAAGGAGCCGGAGGGGCCGGCGGCGCGCCGGTGGCCGCGCCCGACGGGGGAGCCGGCGGGACCGCGGTGGGGGCCCTCCCCTTGGGCGGGCGGCGGCGTCGGCCCACCAAGAGGTAGGCGAGCACGAGGGCGGCAACGAGGGCGATGATCACGCCGACGATCCACCAAGGGAACGTACTAGTGGTGGCAGCCGGACAGGTTCCGTACTGGCACGAGGTCTGGGCGGGCACCGCGCCGATGTTGGGAGAGAGGGCGGCGGCGAGCACCGTGGCGAGCATGGCGGCGCCGAGTCCGAGAGGAATGAAGCGCTTCTTCCACGTAGCTCCCGGCATGGGCGTTAGAACAGGCTCGCGTTCCATGGAAGCAGTCCTATGTAAGCCTGGCGACGGGGCTGCTTGGTCGGGGAACCCCCCTGCGGAAGGGCCTGCCTCCCTGACGCCAGGGGGGCCGAGGCATTTAGAAGGGGAAGGGCGCTCGACGGACCCGTGGCTGTTGTGACGTACCTGGAGCTCTTCCTTGGGCTCTTCGCAGTTTACCTCGCCTACTCCGTGGTGGCCCGACTGGACCCACGGTACCCCATCTTCGCGGCCCTCCTGATGCTCGTCGTCGCGGCGGTCGCGGACGCCGCGAACGCCGTCGCCCTCGCGAACACCCTTGCGGAGTACGTGTTCTGCCTGCTCGCCGGAGGGGTCGTGCTCCTGCTGATTGACCACGTGCGGTCGACCGCGCCCGCCTCCCCTTCGGCGGCGAGCTCAGGAGGGGCCCCGACGCAGGGCATTGCGTCCGAGCCGACGGACGAACGGGAGCTTCCGGCCGACCAGTCCCTCGACCGCGTACAGGAACAGCTCGTCCCCGCGGTCGACGCTCCGGGTCGCGAAGACGACCAGCACGAACGCGACCGCGATCCCGACGGTCAGAACGGGGAGCGCCCAGAACGGCAGGACTGGATGGAAGAGCCCTAAGACGACCCCGATGGGGACCCCGGTGACCAGCAGCGGGATGAGGGCGTGGGCGCGGAACGGGTGGACACCGGTAAGGATCGCGAGCTCGAGGACCGCGAGCCCCGAGGCGATGACGTTCGCCGAGGCCCAGGCGACGGCGGCCCCGACCGCGCCGTAGGGAGGGACCAGCCAGAGGGAGAGCCCGACGTCGGCCGAGGCTGCGGCGAGGGAGTTGTAAGCGACCAGCCGGGTCTGGCCGAAGGCCACCTGGGTGGCCGAACCGGGGCCGAGCACCGTGGTGAGAAACGCCCCAAGCACGATGATCTCGAGCGGGGCCACGACCGAGGTGTACCGTGCTCCGTAGACGAACCCGAGGGAGCTGCTCGGCAGAAAGAAGAAGACGAGGAAGAGCGGCAAGGAGAACAGGAGCATCCACTTGGTCACGGTCGTGTAGGTCATGGCGACGGAGCTGGTTTCCCCGAGGCGGAAGAACTTCGTGGAGACCGGCAGGAAGATGTAGGCCGCCGCCCCGATCCCCACCTGGAGCAGGCGGGCCAGCGTGAGCGAGGCCGTGTAGTTTCCGACCGCCCGAAGATGGAACAGCCCGAGGATGATCGTGTCGCCCGTGCCCGTAAGACTTCCGAGGATCCCGGCGATGAACAGCGGCACCGCGAACCGAAGGAGTTTCGGGAACGCTCCGGGCTGACCGGGCCCGGGGGGCAGGCGCTGAGGAAGGCGGCGCAGGCCGTAGAGGATGACCAGGAAGAGCGTGAGGGCGCACGACCCGGAGTACGCCGCCAGCGCCTCGACGAACGTCAATGCATGCGTGGGGAGGAAGGCGGCTCCGAGGAAGACCACGAAAAAGAGGGGATTCAGGATCTGGAGGAAGAGGGCGTTCGGGGTGACGTCCTCATACCCTTGGAAGATCGCGGCGATCAGGGTCGCGGCGATCGAGGTTCCGACCGCGACGGAGAAGAACTGGAGGCCAAGGCCGATGTCGCTGTCGTTGAGCCGGGCCCCGATGAACGGACCCAGGAGCCAGAGGGCGACGGCGACCAAGGTCCCCGCCACAGCCGCCGCCGCGAGCGTGCCGCGGACCATCGACCGTCGTTCGTCGTCCGTCGTGGCGTAGGGGATGCTTCGCGCGATCGCGCTCGGCAGTCCGAGGGTCCCGAAGGCCGACAGAAAGCCGGCCAGCGTGAGCCCCCACGAGAAATCGTCCCACTCCGCCGTTGAGATGTTTCGGACGATGATGACCCGCGAAACGAAGGAGAGCCCGACGAAGAGGAGGGTGGCGACGAGCAGGAAGAGGGTCCCGCGCGTGACGCTCGTCAGCCCGTCGCGGACCCGGGTTGAGGAATCATCCACGCCATTCGCCCTCCCGCTCAGGGCGGGTCTGACGGTAAAAAGCCACCGTTCCGCACGCACGGTCTTGTAGGAGAAGGCGGGTCGTCCTGCCGACATGCCCCCTGGCCCGTCGGCCCCGGATCTCCTCGTCTACCTGCTGCTCTTCGCCGCGGTGGCCGTCGTGGTCGGGGAGGCGGTCCGGGTCGTCCTCGCGCGCTGGGTCGGCTCGTGGCGGGACCTCGAGGCCCTGGAGCGCCTCCTCCTCGACTTCTTCCTCGGCGGAGCAGCGTTCTACCTCGTCGCCGCCCCCCCGTTCGGCCTCTTCGTTCCGGGGACTCTCGTGGGCCTGGTCGTGGTCGCGGCCGGTGGGGTCGCGACGCGTGCGGTCGTTCGATACCGCGAGCGGTCTGCGCCGGGAGTCCGCGCGCTGCTCCGACCCCTCGGGGGCCTCTCCACCTCACTGACGCTGGCGTCCGCGCTCGGTCTGCTCGCGTTCGAGGTCGCGCTCGCGGTGCCCGTCGGTACCGGGAATACTTTCGACTCGAGCCTGCTCACGCTGTACACCGCGCGCCTGCTCACGGCTCACCAGATCCCGCTCTCGTTCCTGCCGTACGCGAACGTGGGGATCCTCTATCCCCAGGGCGCGACCGTCTGGCTGGGCGCCGCGCAGCTGTTCCTCGGTCTGCCCGCCGCGAGGACCAGCCTCCTGGTCACCCCGCTCTTCTTCGCCCTCGCGCCGGTCGGCGGGTACGTTCTCGGACGACGCCTGTTCGGGAGCGGCCGGGCCGGGGTAGCCTTCGCGCTCATGCTCGCCTTCATCGCGAGCTGGACCCGGGTCCTGGTTGGCGGAAGCAACGATTTCGTGATGGCGTTCCCGCTCGGGCTCTTGCTCGCGGGCCAGGCCTCGGGATGGCTGCGTTCGCTGCCGACCTTCGCCGATGCCCTCGGCTTCGGCATGCTGGTCGGCTATTCGGCCACGATGAACCCGGTCGCCGCCGAGTGGCTCCTGCCGGCGCTCTTGGTGGCGGGACTCATCGCTTCCCCCCGCTGGGCGGCCGCGGGTCTTCACTGGCTCGCCCGGTGGACCGCGGCCTTGGTCGTCGCGCTCGCGGTCCTCACTCCCACGTGGTACGTGCTCGCTCAGGGGGTCCATAGCCCTGGCTTCGTTCCGGGCAGCGGAGCCTCCCCGGGAGGACCCCGAGGCGGTATCAGCGGTCCGCAGTTCGTCGGCCTGGTCGACCCGTACCTCTTCCAACCCAAGGACATCTGGCTCTCTCCCGTCCCCGCCCTCCGCCTCGAGCTTGCGGTCCTCCTCACCCTGGGCGTGGTCTTGGTGGCCCTCGTCTACCGAGGGCCGGTCGCGCGGTATCTCCGCGGGTTCCGAACGCTCTTCCTCTCGAGCTTCGCGGTGCTGCTCGGGCTCCTCGGAGTCGAGCTCGCCGCCTCCACCGGGTGGGGACCCGCCCTGGACGCCTCCTACCTCATGAGCGCGGCCGAGCTCTCGATCTGGCTGTTCGCCTGGTACGGGTTCGTCGCCGCGCTGCCGCTGGTCCTCGCCCTCGAATGGTTCGCCGTCCGGGCCCGGCCCTCACCGACTCCGTCGCCGCCGGAGGGGCTCGGCCGAGAGACCCCGATGCCTCGCAGGACCCCCCGCTCGGCTGCCCTCGCCCCGGCTGCCATCGCGCTGCTCATCGTGCTGCCGGGCATCGCCTTCACCTCGACGCAGCTGGCTCCCCCGCTCACGGTCCTCTACACGGACTTCGGGAACGTCACCGCCGACGACTTCGCGATGCTTTCCTACCTCGGCAGCCACCTCCCCGTCGGGGCGCGACTCCTGGTCGCCCCCGGCAGCGCGGCCGAGTTTGTCCCGGCCTACGACGCGAACGTGGTGATCCTGTACCCGATGGTGCCGGGTTGGACCGGGGTGAACGCCTCCTACTCGCTGGTCGTCCGTGAGCTCACGAACGACACGCTCGACGGGGCCGGCCTCTCGGCGCTCCGGTCGCTCGACGTGGGATACATCGCCGTCACGGGGAACAGCACGACCCTCTGGCCGCCGTTCGCCCCCAGCCCGTTCCTCGACGACCCGGCCGACTTCCCCGAGATGTTCCACGAGGGGTCGGCCTACGTGTTCGGGGACGACCTTTCCTGAGCGCGCGGTCTAGACGAACTCGTCGAGGAGCGCTTCGCGGCCCTTCAGTCCCGCCTTCTGGTGGAGGAGCGGCCCGGCGGCCAGGACCTCCTCGAGGTCCTCGTACGTCGGTTTCTCCGTGCGGTAGAAGAGCCCGACCGGGATCTTGTCGCCCCACTCGACGGAGCGGGCGAACGCCTGGACGAGGTTGGTCGGGTCATGGCCCGCGCTCTCGAGCTTGTAGACGCGCTGGCGGAAGAAGTCGAACGTGTTGACCTTGTTGTACGTCACGCACGGGCTGAAGACATCGACGAACGAGAACCCGTGGTGCTGGATGCCGCCGGCGACCAGGTCGGCGAGCTGCTTCACGTCCCCCGAGAAGCCGCGAGCGACGTACGTGGCTCCGCTCGCGAGCGCGAGGGAGATCGGGTCGATGGGCTCCTCGATGACGCCCCAGGGCGTCGACTTCGTCTTCTGGCCCATCCGGGAGGTCGGGCTGGCCTGGCCGGTCGTGAGCCCGTAGATCTGGTTGTCCATGGTGACGTACGTCAGGTCGACGTTCCGCCGCATGGCGTGGATGAAGTGGCCCACGCCGATGCCGAACCCGTCCCCGTCGCCGCCGGTGCCGATCACGGTGAGTCCGTGGTTCGCCCAGCGGATCCCCTCGGCGACCGGGACGGCGCGTCCATGGATCGCGTGGAACCCGTACGAGTTGAGGAAATGGGGAAGGTTCGAGGAACAGCCGATCCCCGAGACGATCACGACATTCTGGCTCGGGATCTGCAGCCGCTTGAGGGCCATCTCGACCGCTGCGACGACCCCGAAGTCGCCGCACCCCGGACACCACGTCGGTTTCGTGTCGGACTTCCCGACGAGGGGCAACGCCGGGCCGGTCGGGGTGGCCGTGGGGGTCGCGCTACTTTCCGCCATGGTTCAGCACCTCGAGGGCCCGAGCGACGATCTCATGGGGAGAGAACGGCTCGCCGTCGTACTTAAGGAGGCGTTCGGGCAACTCCACGCCGGTCTCGGCCCGCAGGAGACGCCCGAACTGCCCGGTGAAGTTCGCCTCCACGAGCAGGGTCCGGTGCGCCCGGCCGATCGCCTCCTTCACCGCCTGGGGGTCGACGGGGTAGACGGTCGGGAAGTGGAGGAGGTTGGTCGGCCGGCCCTGGGCCGCCAGCACGCGCATGGCGTCGCGGACCGCACCGATCGTGGAGCCCCAGGCGACGAAGGTGAGGGGCGCGTCTGCGGGTCCCTCGAGGACCATGGGCGGGCTGTCGTGTCGCAGGCCTTCGAGCTTGTGCATCCGCTTGTCCATCATCCGGGCCCGTTCCGCGACCCAGTGCGGAATGCCGCTCTTCACGTCGGAGACCAGGTGGCCCTTCTCGTCGTGCTCGTCGGAGCCGGCGATGAACTGGAGGCCCGCCTGGCCCGGAACCGCGCGCGGGGAGACCCCGCTCTCGGTGTACTGGTAGCGCTTGTAGTCGTGGCCGTTCGGCTCCACCGCGATCAGGTTTTCGGGCTCGAAGTCGAAGGAGATCTCCTCCCGGTCGACCGTCGCGTGGTTCTCGGACAGGTGGAGGTCGCTCGCGACCATCACCGGGGTCTGCCACTTCTCGGCCAACCGGAATGCCTCGACCATGATCGGGATCGCCTCCTTCGGGTGAGACGGGGCCAGGATCGCTCGGGGGAACTCCCCCTGACCGGCCCCGAGCATGAGGTTCAGGTCGCCCTGCTCGGTCTTCGTCGGCAGGCCGGTCGACGGGCCCGCCCGTTGAGAGTCGACGACGACGACGGGGGTCTCGGTCATCCCCGCCATCCCGAGCGCCTCCACCATGAGCGAGAATCCGCCGCCGCTGGTCGCGGTCATCGCCCGCACCCCACCGAAGGAGGCGCCGATCGCCATGTTGATCGACGCGAGCTCGTCCTCGGCCTGCTTGACGACGATGCCGAGCGAGTGGGAATGGTCCGCCATCCAGTGCATGATGGACGAGGCAGGGGTCATCGGGTACTGGGCGAGGAACTTGAGGCCGCCGGCCGCAGCCCCGAGGGCGATGGCCTGGTTGCCGGTCATCAGGAGCTTGGGGGGCCCTGCCTTGTGGACGGCGGAGGCATGGACCTTGGCGTGGGCCCCGGCGAACTGGTAGCCGGCGGCACTGGCGCCGAGGTTCCAGTCGACGATCTCGCCCTTCTTGCGTCCGAACGAGTCGGTGAGGACCTCGTGCAAGACGTCGAGGGGAATGCCGGCGAGGAACGCGACGGCGCCGACCCCCGCCCCGTTCTGGAGGATCGACTGGGTGGTGTACTTCCGCGCGATCTCGAGGGTCGGGACCGCGAGCGCCGTCACGCCGGGCGGAAGGTCGCTCGCGGCGACCGCGAACTTCTCGGCGTCGAAGACGACGTAGCCCCCCGGGCGGACCCCGGGTCCGTGGACGTCCACGGTCTGGCGGTCGAGCGCGTAGAGGATGTCCACTCCGTCGCCTTGCGAGTACGGCCGCTCGGTGGAGGTGCGAGCCGTGTAGTATACATGGCCGCCCCGGATGACCGACTGGTACGCGTTCATCCCGAAGACATGGAGCCCGAGCCGGGAGAAGCTCCGCGCGACCGTCTCCCCGATGGACTGGATGCCGTCACCGGCCTGACCGCCGATGCAGACCGTGAGCTCGGACATGGGCCTTCGAGGGTACGTGTGTATTAATCGGTTTGCCGGCTGGGGCAAGCGAGGGAGATTCTGACGCCGCGAAGCCGCGGGAACGGACTGCGTCCGGCGCGCATCCTCTTGTTCGCGACGGCCCGGACCGCGGTCGGACGAGCGCGGGTCGACCGCGCCGTCCCCGCGGAGGGCGTTCCGGCGAGCGAGCTGCTCCGGGAGTTGGTGAGCCGGCACCCCGCGCTCGGACCGGTCCTGGTCTCGAGTCGGGTGTTCCGCAACGGGGAGCTCGTCCGTCGGCGCGCCGAGCGGGTACGTCCGGGAGACGAGCTTGCGGTCCACCCACCCTACGGAGGTGGCTAGCCGTGTCGGTGCGCCTGACGTCCCGGCCCCTCGTCCTCGGCGCCGCCCTCCGCGAACTGGAGGCTCCCGCCCTCGGCGGGCTGGTCGTGTTCGTGGGTCGCGTGCGCCCCGACCGCACTCGCGAGGGTGCGGTCGTCGAGCTCCAGTACGAGACGCATCGTGCTCCCGCGCTCCGGGCGCTCGCGCGGCTCGAGCAGGAGGCTCACCGCCGGTTTGGGGCGGAGCGGACGGTCGCGTGGCACCGGGTGGGACGGGTACGGGTCGGTGAGCCCGCGGTCATCGTCGGGGCTGCGTGCGCGCACCGGGTCGAGGCGTTCGCGGCGACGCGGTTCCTGATCGACGAGCTGAAGCGGTCCGTCCCGGTATGGAAGGAGATCCGAGCACGACCCGTGCGTCGACCGCGACGACGCCCTGGCCCTTCGACCGGACGATCAGCGGGTTGATGTCCAGCTCGGCGATCTCGGGAAGGTCGACCGCGAGCTGGGAGACGCGCTCGATCGCCTCGGCGAGCGCCTCGAGGTCGCTCGGCGGCTCCCCGCGCACGCCCTGCAGCAACGGGAACGCCTTCACGGACTCGATCATGTGTCGGGCCGAGAGAGTCCGCACGGGCGCGAGTCGGAAGGTGACGTCCTGGAGCACCTCGACGTAGATCCCGCCCAGTCCGAAGGCGATCACCGGCCCGAACCCGGGGTCCCGCTCCAGCCCGATCAGCACCTCCTTGCCTCCCAGGATTTGCGCCTCCACTTCGAACCCCTCGATGCGGGCCTTGGGGGCGCGCTGCCGCACGCTCGACATCATCCGTCGCAGCCCCTCGCGCAGCTCGGTCCGGTCCCGTACGTTGAGCAGGACGCCCCCCACGTCCGTCTTGTGAGAGATATCCGGGGAGCTGACCTTCAGGACCACGGGGTACCCGACCACCTCGGCGGCCCGGAGCGCCTCCTCCTCGTTCTGGACGCGCTGGACCGCCGGGAAGTTTACCCCGTAGGCGGTCAGGATCTCCCGGCCGGCAGCGGGAGGGAGGTTGCTGCGGCCCGCTCGCTGGCTCTCCGCGATGATCGCCCGGACCCCGCTGCGGTCGACCGGGAAGTGACGCACCTCGGTACGGGGGCGGGTCCGCCAGGCCTGGTACTGGGCGAGACTCCCGAGCCCCTGGACCGCCTCCTCCGGGAACGTGAACGTCGGGATCCCGTGCTCCTCGAGGAACTTGACCGCCTCCGAGACGTCCGTGACCCCGAAGAGGCAGGCGGCGACGGCCTTCGCGCTCTCGCCTCGCCCATCCAGGATTGAGCGGGCCGCCGCCTCGCTGGTAAAGGTCGCGGCGGGGGTCATGATCACGAGCGTGCCGTCCACGCGGGGAGAGCGGAGCAGGGTGCGCATCACGGTTCGTACCTGGCTGAGGCTGGTATCCGCGGTCATGTCAATCGGGTTGCCGAGGGAGGCCGACGGGGAGAGGATGCGGGCGAACCCCGCGCGCTCGCGCTCGGTCACGGTCGAGAGCTCCAGCCCATGCCGCACCGCCGCGTCGGCCGCGACGATGCCCGGCCCCCCGGAGTTGGTCAGGATGGCCAGTCGAGGCCCCTCGAGCTGGATGCCGGACGAGAAGACCTTCGCCGTCCGGAACAGGTCGCCGATGGTGTCCGCTCGGATCACACCGGCCTGCGCGAAGAGGGAGTCGTAGAGCTGGTCGCGTCCCGACTGGGCGAGCGAGCCGGTATGGCTGCGAACGGCCCGCTCCCCTTCCGGGGTCCGGCCGCTCTTGATCACCAGGACCGGCTTCTCTTCCGTGACGTCCCGGGCGGCCTGGAGAAAGCGTCGCCCGTCCGCGAGGCTCTCGACGTACAGCAGGATCACGCGCGTCGCCGGGTCCTGCGCAAGGGAGCGGAGCAGGTCGTTCTCGTCGACCCCGGCCCGGTTTCCCACGGAGATGAACCGAGAGAACCCGATCCGCTCCGCAATCCCGTACTGGATGATGCCGGCCCCCAGGGCGCCGCTCTGGGAGACGAAGGCGATGTTCCCCCGAGGCGGAAGGCTCGCGCTGAACGTCGAGTTGAGGCTCACGGCGGGGTCGGTGTTCAGGACCCCGAAGCAGTTCGGTCCGACCAACGACATTCGGTACTTGGTCACGATCCGGACCAGCTCCTCCTCGAGGGAGATCCCGGCTCCACCCACCTCGCGGAATCCGGAGGAGATCACCACCACCCCGCGCGTGCCGGCCCGACCGACCTCCTCGACCACACCGGGCACGAGGGCCGCCGGCACGATCACCACGGCGAGGTCCGGTACCGCCGGCAGGGACTCTACGTCCGGATAGCAATGGACGCCGGAGACGCTCGGCCAGGTGGGGTTCACGGGATAGGCGACGCCCTTGAACCCCGCCTGCACGATGTTGCGGAAGAGGATCGTTCCGACACTAGCGGGTCGGTTCGATGCTCCGATGACGGCCACGGAGCGCGGGGCGAACAGCTCGTCCAGCTCCGCGGACTTACCGACCGGCATCCTACTTGCCCCTGACCGGTTTCCCGACCGGTCCGACGCCCATAATATACGCGGCTCCGCGTGGACGGCCCATGACGGCCAACCCTCCGCCTCCCGGCGCGCGCCCCGTCTCCTCACCGCCCCAGGCAGGAGCCCGACGCGGCCCGCCCGGGAGCGTCCTCCAGCGGATGGAGAAGGGCGGGATCCGCAACGTCGTCGCGGTCGGAAGCGGGAAGGGCGGGGTCGGGAAGTCCACGGTCACCGCCCTCCTCGCCGCTGAACTGGTCCGCCAGGGCCGCTCCGTTGGGATCCTGGACGCCGATATCACCGGCCCGTCCATCCCGAAGCTGCTCGGCCTCCCCGGACCGCTCGTGGACCGGGGCGAGGG
>JASHYQ010000242.1 GCA_030042955.1 Thermoplasmata archaeon | reverse complement strand
CGGGTCGGCGCGTTCCTGTTCGTCGGGACCGGTCAATTCCATCCGGTCGGGCTCGCGCTCGCAGTGGACCGCCCGGTCTGGGCCCTCGACCCGCTGCAGAACCGCCTCGAGCCCCCGGTCGACCGGGCGGCGCTGATCGGACGGCGGCAGCTCACCGTCGCCGCCGTGCGGGACGCGCGCCGGTGGGGGATCCTGGTCTCGACCTTTGGCGGGCAGAATCGATCTCCGACCGCGCTCGCCCTCCAGGAACGGGCGCGCGCGGCCGGTCGGGAGGCCGACCTCCTGTATTTCGACCGGCTCGACCCCCGGGACCTCGAGGGCCGAGCGTTCGACGCCTACGTGAACACGGCATGTCCGCGGATCGCGCTGGACGACGGGATGAACTACCCTCGACCGGTGCTCACGCCCCCGGAGTTCCTGATGGCGCTCGGAGAACTCCCGCTCGCCCCGTATCGGTTCGATACCTACCACTGATCCACTCCTCGGCAGGTTCTTGGTTCGGCGCGTCCCTCTTCGGCTGTGCGCGCGAGCCGGGTCATTCCCGTTGCGTTGATCCTAGCCGGCGTCGGCGTGATCGCCGATTCGGTCGCCCGGGGCGGAGCCTCGGTCGCGTTGGTCGTCGTGCTCCCCGTGATCTTCGGCGCATCGGCCGAATTCTTCCTCGGGGTGGTCCTCCTGTTCTGTGGCTTCGTGACCTTGCCGTTCGCCTTGGGGTACACCTTCAGCCCGGAGGAGGCCGACGAGGGAACCCCGCACGCCCACGTCGAGGTCCCCCCTCAGGAGGTCGGCGGCCTCCTCCTGATCGGGCCGATCCCGATCTTCTTCGGACGATGGAGCCACGTCGCTCGCCGAACCCGGATCCTCGCGGCCGTCGCCGGAGCGGCGCTGCTCGTGGTCGCGGTCGCGATCTTCCTGTGGCTCCGCTAAGGCGGAAATCCCGACTCCTCGAGAAACCGACGGTGGACCCGGGGGTCGTCCGAGAGCTCGGGATGGAAGGCGAGCCCCCAGACGTTCCCGGAGCGGACCCCGACGATCTCCTCTCCCCTCCAGGCGACCGGGTGGGCGTTGGGGCCCACGGAGAGGATCCGCGGGGACCGGATGAAGATCCCGGGGAACGGGCGGCCCGTCACACCATCCACGACGACCGGCGCTTCGAACGACTCGCGCTGCGAGCCGTAATCGTTGCGCCGGACCCGCACGTCCAGCACCTCGAAGCTCGGCGGGTCCTGCCCGAACGGGCTCGGTGCGATCTCCCGCGCCAGCAGGATCAGGCCCGCGCAGGTCCCGAGCACCGGGAATCCTTCCCGAAGCCGCTGGGCCAGCGGCGTCCAGAGGTTCGCTCCGTGCAGGAGCCGGGCGATCGTGGTCGACTCGCCGCCGGGAAGGAAGAGCACATCCAGGTCGGCCAGCTGCTCCGGTCGGCGGAGGGCGACGACCGAACCCTCGGGGAGCAGGCCTCCCGCGCTCCGTAGGTGCTCGGGGACGTCCCCCTGCAATGCAAGGACGCCGACCTTCATCGACCGGCCCGAAGCTCCTCGAGGACCGCCTTGGCCCGGTCGAACCGGACAGCGCGCTCGGCGACCAGGCGCGCGACGACGCGGTCGACCTCGTCCGGTCGCGCCCCGGCGCTGACCGCCATGTTCCGCGCGTGAAGTTCCATATGACCCCGCTGGATCCCCTCCGTGGCGAGGGCCCGCAGCGCCGAGAAGTTCTGCGCAAGCCCGACGGAGGCGAGGACCTCCCCCAACTCGCGCGCGGAGCTCACGCCGAGCAGCTTGACGTTCGCCTTCGCGGTCGGATGCACGGCGGTGGCGCCTCCGATCAGTCCGACGGGAGCCGGGAACTCGATGGTCCCCACGAGGTTCCCGTCCCGGTCCTTCTCGTAGGTGGTCAGCGGGCGAATGACGGCCCCGGTGGGAGCCGCCTGCCACGCGGCGAAGGTGTGGGCCCCGCTCTCGATGGCTCGGAAGTCGTTCCCCGTGGCGACCACCACGCTCGAGATCCCGTTCATGATCCCCTTGTTGTGCGTGGCACAGCGGAACGGGTCGGCGACCGCGAACGCGTAGGCGTCCAAGATCCCGTCCACGACCTCCGCGCCCGTCATCGTCTCGGTCTTCAGCTGCTCGGCGGGGAACGTGGCGCGGGCGCGGGCGAGGCGGTGGATGGCGAGGTTCGAGATGATCCGGAGGACCGAGCGCCCGCCGGCGAGGCGAGCAAGCTCGGGCGCGAGAGCCTCGCACATCGTGTTGACTGCGTTCATCCCCCCCGCATCGCGGGCGTCCACCAAGAGATGGACGATGACCATCGTGCCCCGAGGAGAGGGGAGGATGCGGACCTCGAGCTCCTTCGCTCCACCCCCGAACTTCACCAGCACGGGGTCCTTGGCGTTGGCCGCCGCGAGCAGCTCGGTCCGGGCATGAAGGATGCGGAGACGAGCGGCCGCCGGGTCGTGCACGTCCATGATCTGGACCTGCCCGATCATCACCGGGTCCGTGCTCTGGGCGTGGAATCCCCCCGCCGAACGGGCGACCTTCGCCGCATTCGAGGCGGCGGCCACGACGCTGGGCTCCTCGATCGCCATCGGGACGAGGTAGTCCTTGTCGTTGATCCGAAAGTGCGTAGCGAGCCCCAGGGGAAGGGGCATCACGCCGATGACGTTCTCGATCATGCGGTCGATGGTCGCGGGGTCAACCCCCGGCGGAAACTCCCAGGCCCGCACCTCCTCGTCCGTCAACCCGGCCCACTCGCGGGCAACCTCCCTCCGCTCGGCGATGCTCTTCCGGTAGAATCCCGAGAGGTCCGATGAGCGGGTCATGCCGCCTCGGACGAAGGGTGGGCTGCCTCGACGGGGGCGGGGGACCGGGCGTGGGCGACCACGACCTTGGCGGGACGAAGGATCCCCCCGTAGAACCGGTAC
>JASHYQ010000241.1 GCA_030042955.1 Thermoplasmata archaeon | reverse complement strand
ACCCGTGTCGGCCTCCCCGATCGTGATCGCCCTCGCTAACGGCGATCGGATCGTTCACCTGTATCCAGAGGCGACGGTCGACCACGTGCTCCGCACGATCGTAGAGGGCGGGGTTTGCCTGCTCGTTACCTACGCGGACGTTGCGAGGGTCGCGCACCTGCACTTTGACCACGTCCTCCACCTCGAAGGGTCGGGGCTGAGATCCTGGAGAGAGGCCACTCTCCGGATCGAGAAGGGACCCGACTCGGGACCGCTGCGGACCGGTCGCACGTTCCGCCTCGCGGACGTGGGGCCGGTCGCTGCGGTGCTTTCTCCGGCGCTCGACGGTCTCCCTCCGGAGTAGCCGCTGTCCGTCCTAGGGCCTTGGAGGGACAGGGTCCCGGGGGAAGCGTGGCGGTCTAGCCGTCGAGATAGGGCTCCGCCCTCAGTACGGTTGGAGGATAGCCAGCAGGGCCTCGAACTCCAGCCGCTGGCCCACCGTGAACAACCCCGGCCTCCCGGCGGGAGCCCCTTGGGAGACCGACACGTGAGGGGGGCGAGTCCGGGCCGGGGCCACCAGATCGATCTGGAGCAAGTAGTCCACGTCTTTGCTCGCCGGGAGCGGGACGTTGGTGATGGTGATGATGATGCTGATCGAGAAGTGATTTGTCGCCTCGAACAGGGGACGTAGGGACCCTTCCTCCCCGGAGTACAGCTTCAGGGGTTGGGTGCGGTTGGCGTTGGCGATCACGAGGGCGTCGGTGGGACTGAGCGGCGCGCGGTTTACGAGGAGGCGTCGGGCAAGGTCCGGGAGGCGCATGAAGTCCGCGAGCGTGCGCAACCGCTCGTCCTGCGGGGTGTCGTCCCGGACGACCCAGTTGGCCATGTTTCCGAGGTCGTTATGCGGCGCCAGCTCCGCCGGTTGGATGGCAAAGAAGTGACGGTCGGAGATACCTTTCCGGACCTCCTCTTCCTCAGGCTCGCGCGCCGGAGGCGACTCTTCGACGTTCAACCAGTACGGCTCGGGCCCGATCCGCCGAGCGATCGCCCATGCCAACCTAGCCCTCTCCCCGGCCGAGCCACCCCAGATTCCAAAGGAGGTCGGTACGGACCAATCGTCGCTGTACGACCGGGTGGTCTTCTCCATCCTCGTCGATCGCCGCACGCCGGAGAGGACTCCGCCAGGGTCCTCGAGCGCGGCACCCCGTAGCTTCTGGGATGTCAGGCCCGAGATATATGGCCTCTCGTGCGGCTCAAGGGCCGTCCGGTAGGCGGCGGTGGGTTGCCGGCCCGGCCGGGAGGCATGAACCGACCCGCGGCGAGGGAAGCGCTACCACCACAATCTGAATCTACCCTACCTCCCCTCAAGAATGGCGAGGCTCCTTCGTTGGGCACCGATCGTCGGATGGCCGGAGCGGTCCTCCTGTTCCTGGGGGGAATCGCGTTCCAGATCAGCTACACCGGACTCGCGATCGTGCTTCCTCTCGCCGGCAAATCGCTCGGTGCGAGCCCGCCGGCGCTGGGCGCCATCCTGGCTGCGTTTCCACTGGGCGTCGCGCTCTTCTCCCTTCCGGCCGGGGCAATCGCTCACCGATTCACCGCCCGGACCACCGTCCTACTGGGGCTGGCCATTCTCGGGGGCGCCGGCGTGCTCGCCTCGGTCGCCAGCACCACGTACGAATTGGGGGCGTTCCGAGCCATCGCGGGCGTTGGAGGCGGCCTGTTCTGGGTCCCGGCCATTGGCCTGCTCTCCCAGTACTACCTGACCCAGTCCCGAGCGGTGGTCATCGGGCTCTTCGTGACGAGCGGAGTGGCCGTGGGTGGCACCCTAGGGCTGGTGGGCGGGGAGGTCCTTGGCGTGGCCTTCGGGTGGCGGGCAGTCCTTCTTTCCGCCGCCATCTTGGCGCTGGTGATGTGTCTGATTTGCCGTGCCCTGCTGCCTCCGGACCCGGTCGGCCAGGCCGCCAGCATGCCGACCCCCACCGTTCAGGCCGTCGCCGACACCCTAAGGTCCCGCTCCACCTGGGGCTTGGCCCTCGGACTCACTGGAGTCTCCAGCGCTGCGTTCGTCGCGATCGGCTTCGTGTCGACCTACTTTCTCGCGGTGCACCCTTCGTGGGGCCTGGTGTGGGCCGCTACGGTCGCGGCGGCGGCTTTTCTCATGACATTGCCGGGCAGCGTCGTCGGGGGCTGGGCATCGGAGCAGGGCGCCGACCGGCGCTATGTCGGGGCCGTTTTTGTCGTTCCGTTCGCTTTCCTGTTCTTCCTCATCCCTTTCGCAACCGAGTTCGCGTTCGTCGTGCTCTTCGGAACGCTCGGGTTCCTCTACGGGGCCCTCCTCGCGATCTGGTTCACCATGCCCTCCCACCTTGCCGGCGCGAACCCCCGGCGCGTTGCGGTGGACGTGGGGTTGATCAACACGGCCCACCTGCTGTCCAACGCGGGTTTCGCGGTCGTCTTTGGCATTGTCGTGGTGCGTTCCGGCTACGCTCCCGCCTGGGAGTTCTTCGCTCTGCTGGCGCTCATCGCATTGCCCGCCCTCCTCCTCATCGCACCCAATCGGGCGGCCGTGCCGGCACCGCCGGACTAGGTGGCTCTCGGCTCGGCCCGAAGCTACCGCGAGTCCCGCGATGCTCTCAAATCCCGGGGTGGGCCATCCAAGGACGCTTCCCGACACACGACCGTGAGCGATGCGAGCCCGGTACCGTTCTCGACCCTGGGTGGCCTCGAGAGCGAGGCGGCCAAGGTGGTTTCTGCCGATGCCTGGGCCTACCTCCAGTCCGGCGCCGCCGAGGAAGACGCGATGCGGGCGAACCGCGACGCGTTCCGGCGTCGGACCCTGCGACCGCGCGCGCTCATCGACGTGACCCATCTCGACCTCACAACGAAGCTGCTCGACGAAACGGTGAGCGCCCCGTTCTTCGTCTGTCCGATGGCCCGACAGGGCCTCCTGCATCCCGACGGGGAACTGGCGACCGCGCGGGCCGCCGCCGCGGCGAACGTGCTGGCGGTGTTCAGCACGCTCTCCACGCGCTCGATCGAGGAGGTCGGCCGGTCGGTGCCGAAGGGGCCACGGTGGTTCCAGCTCTATCTCCAGCCCGAGTTCGCGGCCTCCCAACGACTCGTCGAGCGGGCGGAGAAGGCCGGTTACTCCGCCCTCATGCTCACCGTCGACATGCCGGTCCTGGGACCGCGCGACCGCCTCGTCGAGCGGGGGTTCGTGATCGCCGAGGACGCCCCAGTCGGGAGCGGCAGCGAGATCCTCGCCCCGGATCGCTTCCCGAAGGGTGGGGCCGGTCACTACACGCTTCGAAGGGACGCCGGCGCAACGTGGAACGTGCTGGACGACCTCCAATCGATCACCCGGCTTCCGGTCGTGGTGAAGGGGATCCTCACCGGAGAGGATGCTCGTCGGGCCGTCACCCACGGGGCCCGAGCGGTGGTCGTTTCGAACCACGGGGGACGCCAACTCAACGCCGCCCAGGCTGCGCTGGAGGCGCTTCCCGAGGTCGTCCGGTCGGTGGGCTCCGAGGTCGAGGTCTACTTTGACAGCGGAGTGCGCCGGGGGAGCGACGTGCTGATGGCGCTCGCCCTGGGGGCTCGCGGCGTCGGCATCGGTCGCCCGGTCCTCTGGGCGCTGGCCCTCGGCGGGGAAGCTGGCGTCCGCCACCTTCTCTCGCTGCTCACCAGCGAGCTCGCCACGGACATGGCGCTCGTCGGTCGACGTAAGCTCTCCGAAATCGACCGCACCCTGCTCGGCGCCGAGCGCTGGTGAAGAACCCGGGGGCCTCCACGCCGGTGCCGGGGGAGCGTGCCTACTTCGAGGCGAGCGAGGGGATCCGGGACCGTAGACGGGTGAAGGCCTCCATCAGCTCCAGCCCCTTCGCTATCCCAACCCTTCCCTCGGGGAACTCTTCCCGACGGAAGTACTCGCGCACCTCGTCGGAGCGGGCGATTCCGACGGGCGGGATTGCGAGCTGAAGCATCAAGGAGAGTAGGAAGCTCCCCTTGGCGCGGCGCTCGTACTCCCGGAGGTTCTGGGTCATCCACTCCCAGAGCGCATCCCGTGCCTCCAGGTTTCGCGAGATGTGGATGAGGAGATACATGGTGTCGCCGAGGCGGATCCCTGGCGCAAAGACCTCGGACAACGCCCGGGCCAGCAGGCCACGTTCGGGCAGGCCCCCGAGGGCGCACACGGCGTGAAAGGCGTCGTCGGTGGAGACCGATTTCGCGCGGGCCAAGAGGTGGTCGAGCGCCTCGGGGCCTCCGTGGCGGGCGTAGGCCCAGGCGATCGCGGGCCGCAGGGCAGGCTCCTCCGAGTCGATGCGCCCGAACCGACGCGCGAAGTCCCGGGCCACGGCGTCGTCCACTTCGGCGAGGCCAGAGGCGACCATTTCCCGGAGCACGCCCGAGGTGTCCGGCTCGTCGGGTCGGGCCGACCAGCCGAGTCGCTCGAGCTGGGCCCGGTAGAAGCGTTGCGAGGTCTCCCGGAACGAGCCGTCGTCCCCGAGGAAGGGAAGCAGCTGGTCGAGGCCCATCGCGACTTCGGCGACGGTCATGTAATCGGTCACCGAGCGCACGGCCAGCACCGCCCGGAGATACTCGTCCAGAGAGTAGTCCCCGGACAGGAGGAAGGCCTGGGCGTCGTTGAGGAGGCCCCAGCGGTCGAGCGGAGCGGCCTGGACGAGCCGGTCGAACAGGGCCGCTCGATGCTCGGGGGGATAGAGGGTCCGATAGAATCCGGAGTGCCCGGGGTTTAGGTGGAGCGACGAAACTCTGGAGACCTGCATGTCGACCTCGCGGGAATCGAAGAGCATCGACCGCCGCTCGCCCGCGATCTCGAACGTGAGGGGGATGGGCCAGGGGGGGTCCTCCGTTTCGCGCGGGAGGAAGGTGAATCGGTGCTGTGTCAATCTCAGGGCCCCCGCGGCCTCCTCGACCACCACGACCGGGTGGCCCGGGCGGTCGACCCATGCCCGCATGACCGAGGTGACCCTCCGTCCCGAGGTCTCCTCGAGCGCCCGCCAAAGGTCCTCGCTCCGGGCGTTCCCGTAGGCATGCTTGCGAAGGTAGGCCGAGATCCCCCGCTGGAACCCGTCCGGCCCGAGGTACCCCTCGATCATGCGCAGGAGCTGCCCCCCCTTGAAGTAGGTGATGTCGTCGGCTCGGGCCATGATTTCCCGCTGGTTCATGGACTCCGGCCCCACCGGGTGCGCTGCGCGGAGCGAGTCGGCGAACCCCCCGCGTCGGGTCCGAATCATGAACTCGCCCCACGCGTCGTCCCGAAGGTGGGCCCGGTCCGTGATCTTGGACGTGACGAACATCGCGAACGACTCGTTGAGCCAGAGGTCGTTCCAATCGTACAGGGTCACGAGGTCTCCGAACCACTGGTGGGCGATCTCATGGGCGATCGTCTCCACCGCCATGCGCACGCTCGTGGGGCTCGTGGAGGGGCCAAATGCGAAGTACCCGTCATCCCCGGCGATCGCCCCCCAGTTCTCCATCCCCGCCCAGAAGTCCGTGAGCGCCACCAGGTGCAGTTTGGGGAGAGGATAGGCGACCCCGTAGAACTCTCCGTACGACTGGAGAGCCGCACCGGCGAGCTCGAGGACCCGCGAGGTGTTGGCCGCCGCTTCGGCGGTGGACGCCACCACGATCCGGGTGCCGCTCGTCCTGGACTCCGTCTCGTGGAA
>JASHYQ010000240.1 GCA_030042955.1 Thermoplasmata archaeon | reverse complement strand
CCTACAAGTGAGGGCAGCGGCCCGCGATTCGGGACCCTAGGTCGACTGGGCCCCGCGGGGGGGTTGATACCGAGCTACGGCACGACCACCCGGCGGCCGCCGCTCACTTCCACACGCGGCCAAGCTGCCGCGATGTCGGCGAGGGAGACCGGTTCCACCTCTAAGGGGTCGGACCGGGTCGTCGTCCAATTGGCACGGGTCGCTACGGAAGTCCAGCGTCTGTGGTACCGGGAGCTGCTCCCAAGGGCCACGGTTAACGTGAAAAGATGTCGTGACCGTGGGGGGGCTGATGTCGGGCGGGAAGGCCTCCTCGATTCCGCTGGCGGGCGTAAAGGCCCCTGGCCCGGGGCAGGCGATTCGAGTCCAGGTCGGTGCGGTTCCCGTGGCCATATTCAATCACGACGGCAAACTCTACGCCATCGGCGCAAGCTGCACCCATGTCGGTGGTCCCCTCGAGAGGGGACCGGTGCAGGGGAAGGTCGTCACCTGCCCCCTCCACGGGTCGCAGTTCGATCTCGAAACCGGTGCGGTCGTACGCGGTCCTGCTCGCTCACCCGTCCCGGCGTACCGTGTGCACCAGTCAGGGGACCAGTTGGTCCTCGAACCAGTCTGACCTTCGTCCGACGGGCTCCTAGGTCAGCGCGTGGGCACGTAGCTGCAACGTTGCTTGCTTCCACCCGGTCTGGCGGCGTCCGTCTGGGTGAGCTGAGCGGCCCGGTTAGGTGCCGGTCCGGTCCCCTTCGAGCCGCTTGCCCATGCTCACTACGTCATCCACGGAGTAGCCGATACGGCGGTAGAACTCGATGACACCCGGAGTCGAGCTCCGAATCTGCAGGTTGATCTTTGGGCAACCGGCCTCCCGGAGGCGGTTCTTCGCCTCGGTGACGATCTGTCGAGCCAACCCTTTCCGCTGATGTTCAGGATCTACGGCCACGTAGTTCAACCAGCCCCGATGCCCCTCGTAGCCTGCGAGGACGGACGCGACGAGGTGCCCATCGAGCTCGCCGACCAAGTAGAGGTCGGGTCGGACCTGGAGCTTCCGCTGGATGTCCTTGTGTGGGTCGTTCACCGGGCGGACTAGACCGCAACGGGTCCAGAGCGCCACTACCGCGTCCTCGTCTTCGAGCCGGAAGGGTCGGATCCGCATCTCCGGGCCCACAGTCCCCCTCCCGGGCTCACTTCCAGCGGGTAAGGATTTCCTCGCGGTGGAAGGTCTTCGTGGCGGTCGAGAAGAGAGCGAGAACGATCAGCGCGAACACGCCACCGATGATCAGCAGGTTCGTGTCGTTGAGCACTGGCTTGCCGAGCTCGCCGGCCACGTAGAGGAGGATGAGAGGGAGGAAGACGAGCCCCGCATACTGCTGCGCGCTCCGAACGTCCGTCACCCGGGCGGAGACGAGGATGGAGACCTCGACCGAGTACAGGCATACGAGCGGAGCCAGGACCAGCAGGAGGATCGCGATGTCCAGGTTCGGAAAATAGAGGTGTCCGAAGGTACCCCAGACGCCCCAATCCACCAGTCCCATGTAGAGAACAGACCCTGCCCAGACCGCCCCCATCGTCGGGACGAACGCGGACAGCGCTTTCCCGAGAAGGATCTCCCCATCGGTGGTCGGAGTCGAGAGGAGCGGTTCGAGACTCTTCTCGACTTTCTCGCCGACGATCCCGTACGCCGCGATCGTGGTGGGGAGCGAGGCCGCCCCGATTACAAACCAGAAACTGAAGGCGTCGATGAACTGGGGAAGGTACGAGGCGGCGGATGACCCCCCGCTGGCTGCGATGTAGTAGATGAGGCCAGAAAACCCGAGGGAAATCCCCAGAGGCATGGCGATGAGCGAGTAGAAGATGCCCTTCCTCGAGCGGATGAGCCGGATATCATGTCGCGCGATCAGCCAGGCTTGAGAGAACCTCATGAGGGGAGCGCCTCCTCGTGGATGAGCTTCAGATAGACCTCCTCGAGCGAGGTCGAAAGCTGGGTGAGCTGGCGGATCCGTCCTCCGGCGGCGACGATCGCCGCCGCGATGACCGGATTCTGCCGGTCCGGGTCGTCCACGTCAACGAGGAGCTGGTCGCCCGAGACCTCTACCCTGCCGGAGCCGATCTGGGCCTCGACCGCGCCGGCGATCGCCTCCGAGGCCCTCTCGAGCTTGACGACGGTACGGTTCCCCGACATTCGGGTCTCGAGCTCCCGGGGAGAACCGACCGTGAGGAGCCGGGTCCGCAGAATGCCGACCCGGTCGCAGATGCGTTGGGCCTCGTCCAAGTTGTGAGTGTTGAGGAAGATCGTCCGCTTCTCCTTCTTGAGGGCGAGGAGGATTTCCCGGACCATCTTGGCGGCCTCGGGGTCGAGATTGGCGGTCGGTTCGTCGAGGAAGACAAGGATGGGGTCGTGGACTAGCGCACGAGCGATCGCAACCTTCTGCTTCATTCCCTTGGAAAAGGTCGCGACGGGGACGTCCTTCTTCTCCCAGAGGTCCATGGTTCGGAGCAGTCGTTCGATATTCCTCCGTAGGGTGGCCCCGTCCAGTCCGTAGAGTTGTCCGAAGTACTCGAGGTTCTCGTAGGCGGTCGAGTTTTCGTAGAGCCCCACGTTCTCGGGAAGCAAGCCGATCCGCGCGCGAAGCTTGAGCTCGTCCGCCTCCTTCCCGATCTCGCAGTCGGCAACCACCGCCACCCCGCTTGTCTTCGAGATCAAGCTAGTGAGCATCCGAACCGTGGTGGTTTTGCCCGCGCCGTTGGGTCCGAGAAAACCAAAGACCTCGCCCTCCGCGAGGTCCAGGGAGACCTGGTCCACCGCCGTGAGGGTTCCAAACTGCTTCGTGAGGCCCTCAGCGTGGATCATCGAGCCGGGCATGGTCCGAGAATTGGCTCGCGGTTATCACTCCGTCGGACGACTCGGGGACCCGTTGTGGGCCCAACATTGGTTGAACGCAATCCGTTCTCGCGCGCCCGAGGTCCCGCTCGGCCACGGGCGAGAGAAGGTCCTAGTCGGGGAGTCCTTTGCTCTTCCAGGACGGGTAGCGCATGAGCTTCCCCTCGCAGACGTTCGCCACATAACGACCGTCGCAACGGAACTGCATGATCCGTTGGCCCTGAGTGGCGAGCTTTGCCCATCGCGAGTTCGTCTGGGGGTTCTGCTCGATCCCCTCGATCACGTGGGTTTGATACGGGAAGGATAGAGTGCGGAGTCCCAAGTTCCGCGTGTGGCCAACCTTGTAGGCATGTCCTCCGATCTCTACCTCAGGCAAGTCGCTCGCCATCGCTTGCTTCCAGACTTCGACCAGCGTGTCGGAAAGGCTCATGGTGGTGGAGGCAGACCCAGCCAGCCCACCTGAGCGCCGGAAGGTCTAATCATCAGCGTGCTGGACCTGCGCGGTACCGCCCGTAAATGGTCGGCGACCTGGGCTGAGCCAGATCGGC
>JASHYQ010000239.1 GCA_030042955.1 Thermoplasmata archaeon | reverse complement strand
TGCGGGAAGGATCGGGCGGACGTCGATGAGCTGATTCATCGCCCCGTGGGTGACCACCGACCCGGGAGTGTGACTGAACTGGAGCAGTCTCGCGACCCACGTCTTGAATTCCGGGTCGTTCGCCCGGCTGGGAGCCAACGTCCGTCCGAAATCCTCGACCCAGCCCGGGAAATCTCTTTCGACCGATTCGTTGAGTTGCTGAGAATCTTCCTCTGTGTCTCCCCAGGGATAATCCGGCGCCCGGCGCCCCCGGGAGTAGCCGCCACAAAGTATCAGTCCGAGAGTTCGCTCGGGGTAGGTCGCAGCGAAAAGGATGCTCATCGCCGCTCCTTCGAAGGCGCCGAAGTGCCAGGCTCGCCGAGATCCGGCCGCATCCATGACCGCCCGGATATCGTCCATCCGGTCCTCGAGCGTCGCGAGCCCCGCAACACGGTCGGACATGCCGGTTCCGCGCTTGTCGAAGAGGATGAGGCGAGCGAACCGGCTCAGGTCCTGAAGGAACGCACTCAGGTCGGGGCTTTCCCAATAGACCGCTAGGTGGGACGGAGCCCCCGGGGATAGAACGAGGTCGATGGGAGCTTGGCCGATGACCTGGTAAGCGACGTGGACGTTGCCGCTTTTCGCGTAGAGGGTTTTGGGAGCATCCATTGGCCGGTAGAGGACTCTCTTAGGGAAAGGGCCGATATATTCGTGCGGACCGGTTCGAGGGAAACCAGTGCCGGGAGGGCCTCGGATCTAGGTTCGAGTTCTGCCGGGGCCGACCCCCCAGGAAGGTGGCAGGTGGGAGGGATTCGAAGAATCCCTCTGAGACTCCTCCTGAAAGGGCTGCCTCTCCCGCGAAAACGGAAAGGAAAATAAACGGAGCTTATGATTGCCCACAGACCGCCGTGGTGGCCTCAGTCGTAGCTCGTGTGACGTTTACCGCGGCGTTGATCGTCGCGTCGAGCCTTCTCCTCCCCTCGGTGATGGCCGCTTCGACCGTGGCTCCCGCTCCGCCATCGACCAATGCAGCGGTGGAGCTCGCCCTGTTGCGCCCCTCAGTAGGTAACCCAAGCTCTCCCAGCAACAACAGCCTGAACAACACGACGAGCTACCTCAGCAGTTCGATCACCTCCTTCGTTGACTGGTTCTTCCGGGGCCTGGAGACCGTCATCGAGATTGCGTTCGGGGTCCTGATTGTGGGGGGAATCGTGAATTACGTCCTCGTCGGAAGAAAACGAGGAAAGTGGACACCGGTCCAGGCGGCCCAGGCCGCAGGAATCGGGGCCTCCGGGCAGGCGCCCGGTTCTCCCGGGGCGACGGGGCCGCCGCCCGGGCCGGGAGCCCCATGATGGAGTATCGGCGCCGCCGACCCCCGCTCTATCGGCTCGCCCGGTACCTCCGTTGGCTCTCGGTCCTCGCGGTGATCCTGGTTATTCTGTTCCTCATCTCGACGATCATCTCGGCGGTAGATTTTGGGAGCCATCTGCACATTACAACCGCTGGGAACAAGGTCATCTCCTACAACGTCTCCTCGACCGGCGGGTTCACCGCCTCCTTCGGGGTCAACCTCACGAACGCCGGGTACTACCCGCTCGTGCTCGACCTGTCGGCCGTGGCCTATACCCCGCAGGGACCTCTGATACCTCGGACTTCCACCGGTGCCGTCACGTTCGCCCCGGGGGGCAAGTCGACCCGGTTCGGACTCACGCTCGTCATTCCTGAAGCAACCCTTGAGTCCGACGGGGGCGAGCTGCTCCTTCACGACACGCCCGTGGCCGGCGACGTCTGGTTCAACGGATCCTACGCCTGGATCTACCAGTTCGGCTTCAGTCTCGTCGCCAACGGAACCTGGGGCGCTCCCCTCGACAATCTCACCGTCCAACCGGGGAGTCCCAGTACCTCGGGTGGCCAGGCGAGGGTGCCCGCGAACATCTCCTTCACGAACGACGCTCCCTTCCCGGATATCGGCAACCTTACGCTCCAAGTTGTCGACGATGGGACAAACTGCGGCGCCCCGACGGAACTCTTGCTTAACGCGCCGGCCCATACGGGCTATGCCGGCGAGGTCAACCTCACCGGCCCCTCGAGCTGCATGGTCCCGGGGGCCACCGTGACGATTTCCTATACCTTGGAGACCCTGACCATCCCCCTCCCATCCGTGAGGCTCGGATGAGCGGGCCGCCGGTGCCGCCCCCGCCATTCGCTCCCCTATCGGCTCCCGCGGGAGCGTATGGGCTCGAGGGCGGAATGCGTCCCAGCACGCCTCCAGCTTGGGCCCCCCCGCCCACCTCGGTGATTCAGTTTCCGGAAGTCTGGTCGCGGAGCCAGGATCTCCCCGGACTGCCTTGGTGCATCGCCAAGGGTATCGCCAAGGGGGCGCTATTGATCTTCTTCGCGGTGCTTCTCCCGATCGAGATCCTCTACACCGTCTTTGGCGCCCCGGACGTGGCGCTCCACCATTCGATCTCCGTCGCGCTCTTGACCTACGGCGGCGTAGCGCTCGCCGTCACCTCGGCGGGCTTCACGGCTTTCCAGACCACTCGGGTGTACGGGTTCTTCCGGTTCGCGAACCGGGCAGCGAAGCTGACCTACCAGTACATCCTCGCGACGCTCCTGATCTTCACCCTCGGCCCGTATGCGGTCAACATCAGT
>JASHYQ010000238.1 GCA_030042955.1 Thermoplasmata archaeon | reverse complement strand
AGCTTGGGCCTCGGCTTCCTTCCCGAGGGCTTCGAGCTTCTTCGCGAGGCTCTTTTCGGTGGCTTCGTACGTGGCCTTCTGTTGCTCGTCGGCGCGGACGGCTGCCGTCAGCTCGTCCACGCGGGCCGCAAGCGCATCGCACGCTTCCCGGAGATGCGAGAGGTTCTGGTCGAGGCGCGCGAACGCGATCTTCTTCCCGTCGAGCTCTTCCTTGAACTTGACCGCGGCGGCGCCGCCCGCCTCGGCGACCTCCCGGTCGACCGCGTCAACGGCCGTCGCCAGCTCCTGCTGGCGCTTGTCGAGCGCGACGCGGTCCGTCTGGAGCCGGTCGATCTCGCCCCGGGCGGCCTCTACCTGGCGCCGGCACGTCGCGAGCTCCTGCTCGGCCAACCGGTGGCCCGCGCGGGCGAGCCGGGCCTCGGTCCGCCGCTTGTCGTCCTGAAGCTGCTTGTACTGGATGGCCTGGAGCCGCTGCGACCCGAGGGCCGTGAGGCGTCCCTGGATGTCGCCGAGCAGCGTCTGGATGCGGAGGAGGTTCGAGTCGAGGTCGACCCGCTTCGCGGCGGCCCGCTCGAGTTCTTCGTCGTACTGACTGATTCCCGCGAGGCGTTCGACGAGCCCGCGGCGAGGCACCGGGCCCATCGTGACGATCTTGTTCACGTCGCCCTGCTGGACGAGGTTGTAGCCATCTCCGCTCAGCCGGGCATGCGACAGCACCGAGTCGATTTCGGTCTGGGTGGTCCGCTTGCCGTTGACGTAGAAGTAGGAATAGTAGCCGTCCGGGTCGCTCGGGGCGAGCTTCACGTACCGCGTGATCTCGACCTCGCCGGAATCGATCGGAAGGAGCTTGTCACTGTTGTCGAAGACGAGAGAGACCTCGCACTCGGTCGCGGCCTTCTTGGAGGAGCCGCCGTTGAAGAAGAGGTGGGTGAGCCGCTCGGCCCGGAGCGCCTTGGAGCTGGTCGGTCCGAGGACGAAGAGGATGGCGTCCGAGATGTTCGACTTCCCCATCCCGTTCGGGCCGGCGACGCCGGTGAATCCGGGCTGGAACGGGATCTCGGTGGCCCCGCTGAACGACTTGAAGTTGCGGACCTTGACTCGCTTCAGGTACATCGAGCACCTCTCCCTACCGCGTGACTCCCTCGCCGCTTCCGGGCCGACTTCTGGCTGTTTGTCAGACAGTTGTCAGCAGGTTACCCCTGCTCTGTCCGCCGTATTTAAGACTACGTTTCGAGAGCGCGGACCCGGCTTCCGGGGCTCTACCGACGGCCCTTCCCGAGGGCAATCTCCTGTCCGTTGACCCGGAGATTCCGCGCGTCCACACTTTCGGTGAAACGGACCCGAACGCCGGTACGGGCCTGGTCGATGCGGATGTTCCACAGGGCCACAGAGTGTATCGGTCGCCGGATCGTCCCGGCCGAGTAGATCCCAAACCTCGTGGCCGTTCGGCACCTCAGGGCCTCAAAGTGGAGGTTGCGGAAGGTGGGGGGATAGGCGTGTCCCCGGACCCTCTTGTAGTCCGTCTGCAGCATGACGAGACTACCGCACGAACCGACACGGACCCTCTGAACCCAGACGTTCTCGACCGTCCCGCCGCGGTCGCTGTTCGACTTTACGTAGAGGGCGTTCTCCCGAACCTTGCGCACCGTGCAATCCTGGATGAACACGTTCCGCACGCTACCGGACATCTGGCTCCCGATCGCGAACGCGCTGGCCCGCGACCGCCCGGAGGCACATCGCCGAACGATGACGTTCTCGCACCCCGGTAGGCTCCACGCGTCCCTGTCCCGGCCCGCGTTGATTGCGACGTGATCGTCCACAGTATCGAAATGACAGTCCTCGATGAGGACGTCCCGGCAGGAGTCTGGGTCGCACGCATCGTCGTTGGTCGTGCCGCCGAGCACCCGGACGCCGCGAACCGTGACGTTGGTGCAGAAGACGGGGTGGACGGTCCAGAAGGGGCTCCCTCGGAAGGTCACGCCCTCCACCAACACGTTCCGGCACTCGTGGGGCTCGAACAGGCTGGGCCGGAGGTAGTGACCAGCGCCGAAGACCCGGCGTTCTAGGGGCGTGGCCTGCATGCCCATCGTCCGCAGGGCGTGCTGGTCCCGGGCCTGCTTCGACTTCCAGGCGCCCCAGAACGCGCGTGCCTGGCCGTCCAACGTCCCGTGACCAGTGACCGCGACGTTCCGTTGACGGAAGGCGTAGACGAGGGGCGAGTAGCTGTAGCAGCGCGTCCCCTCCCAACGGACTTCCACCGGGGGTAGGTAGTCCTCCGGATTCGTCCCGAAGCGGATTGTGGCTCCCCTGGCGAGGTGGAGGTCGACGTTGCTGAGCAGGTGGAGGGGGCCGTTGACCAGGTAGTTCCCGGGTGGGACGTTGACGTGGCCGCCTCCCTCGCGGTGGCAGGACGATATCGCCCGAGCAAACCCGGGGCGACTGTCCTGTCGTCCGTCCTCCATCGCGCCGAATCGCACCACACTGAAGTTGCGTCGGGGGAAACGCGGGGGCCGGATCCGGCCCAGAATCTTCACCAGGGTTCTCGACGAGTCCTCCGCGGTCGCCGAGGGTCCGTGGGAGGGCATAGCGCCCGTCCGAGGGTTCCACGGGATATATGGTCGGACCGCTCGGGAACCCGGCCCGCGCGCAGCGTTTTGACTACCGACCGAAGGAGGACCCGCACAGACGGCAGAACTTCAAGTCGCTCCCCTCCGTGACGGCGCCACAGTGCGGGCAGGTCGTTCGGGAGGAGCGGAATATCGCCCAGTCGGGAAGGGTCGAGCCATCGGAAGCTGCGGCGTAGGCCCCCAGTACCCCCACTCGAGGCGATCGGTCCGAGGGGATCGTTGCGACCCTGCGGGGCGCGTTCCCATCCGCCTCTATATCGGACCCCATAGGCCCCCAGACACCGCCGAAGGGTTCTCCACCAAACTCTTGCACCGCGCGACGGGTCCACGCGACGTTCAGGCTGAAACCCAGCAGGGCGAACGGCGCCACCATGGCTATGAACCACAAGCCGCCTGGACCGAGGAACGCGACGAAGACCGCTCCGACCACGGCGATAGAAACCACCATGAGTGCCAGGGTAAGAACTACGAACTGAGTGTATCGCATCGACCCCCAGTCAGGAGTGCGTCCTCGCCCCCACTTGGGAGCATCGGAGCGGGGTCCCGACGCCCCCTGGCTCACCCTCCGGTCCGCCGACGCGAGCCGCGTTCTGCCTTTGAACCAATTAGTTAAACCGTCGGAGGCTCGTCCCGACTTGCGTGGGGGTCCTGGAGCTCTTCGCGGCGGTCCTAATCGTCGGCATCTCGTGTATCAACGCGGTGCTTCCGGCGGCCGCCTGGTCGCGTTCCCGGGACGGTCGGTTCCTGTTCCTCTCGGCCGCGAATGCCGGCCTGGTCCTCCTCGGCCTGGTCTGGACGTGGGGTCAGCTCCCGTGGAACCCTCCTTCGTGGGCCGCGGCCCAGCTCCCGGTCCTCGGGCTCGCCCTGCTCGTGGTCCTCCTCCTCCTCGCGACCACCCTCTGGCCTCGTCGCACGTGAGCGATGGACGAGGACCTGCTTGCGCTCCCGACGCGCCGTCGGCTCTTCGATGCGGTCCGTCGCTCGCCGGGGATCGGCGCCCGGGAGGCGCAGCGAGCGGCCGGCACGGGGTGGGGCGAGACGGTCTATCATCTCGACCGCCTGACCGAGGCCCACCTCCTCCAGCGTGACCGCACGGGGCATCAGGACCACTACTTCGTTGCCGCCGTGCCGTTGGGGGACCGGGGCCTCCTGCGGCTCGCCCGGTCGACCTCGGCCCGTCGGTTGATGGTCGCGCTCCTCGAGACCCCCGAGGCTACGGTCCCCGACCTCTCGGAGCGAACCGGGCTGAGCGCGGGCCGCCTCTCGGTCCACCTGGGGCGCCTCTTCGACCTGGGGATCCTCCGGACCGGCCGGAGGGACCGTCTCCGTACCTTCGAGATCGCGGACCGGGAGCGTGTCCTCCTCCTCCTCGTTCGCTACCGGGAGGGCTTCGCCGACGAGTGGGTCGAGCGACTGCTCGCCACGTGGTCGGACCTCCTCCGGCCCTGAATCCTCGGGTTTGGACCAACCGATTTCGAGCTTGGACCAAAAAGCGGGTGACCCCCCTGCCGTATGAGTAGCTCGATGAGGCCCGAGCGAGGCGCGAGACCCGCAACCAGCCGTTCCCGTCGGTTGGGAGGGTTTGCCGCGTCCATCCTCCTGGTCGGGGCGCTTTCCCTCCTTGTCGCCGTCAGCCCGGCGGTCTCGGCCTCATCCTACGGGTCCGGCGGCCCCGTCTCCTGGACCAACGGCTTGGTCCTCTGTCAGTTCTCGCCCTCCACCCCCATGGTCGGTGTCTCCTCCCTGGGCCTGAACGGCACCGGCATCACGATGGGGGCCCTGAGCGTCTCGGAGGTGCGACCGAACCAGTCGGTCGCGGCCGTCGCGCAACTCTCCGCGCTTGACTGGCACGTCGC
>JASHYQ010000237.1 GCA_030042955.1 Thermoplasmata archaeon | reverse complement strand
CCCTGGTCCGGCGCGGGAGCGCGCGTGGCCGTCCGAACAGCTCCGACACTGACGCGGTAGATCTCGACCGGTTCCTGGACGTTCTTGAGGCTCCGGACGCCGACCTTCTCGAAGACGATGGGGAGCTTGTTCCTCACCTGCTGGTAGACGGTCGTCGAGAGGCAGATCCCCCCCGGTTCGGCGAGGGGCTCGATCCTAGAGGCCACGTTGACGGCGTCGCCGACCACGTCCCCGTCCTCCTCGACGACGTCCCCCGCGTGGAGGCCGACCCGCAGCAGGATCTGCTCCTCCGGGCCGACCGTCGCGTTCCGCCCGGTGATCGCCCGCTGGATCTCTACCGCGCACCTCACCGACTCGACGGCGCTCGCGAACTCCACCAAGAAGCCGTCCCCGAGCGTCTTGACCTCGCGCCCGCCGAAGGCCACGAAGACGGGCCGCAGCAGCGCCTGATGCTCCCGGCGCAGACGCAGGGCGGTCTCCTCGTCCTGTTGGCCCAGCTTCGTGAAGCCGACGAGGTCGGTGAACATGATGGCGGCGAGCCGGCGGGCCATGCGCGAGAGCAGGATGCAAGGCAGCATTTGCCTTCGTCGACCGTCACGCGGGCGGCTCCGAGTGCGATCGCCGGGTCTCGGACCGCCCCGACCCGTCTGACCGCTCGGCCCGACGGCCAAACTAGCGTGAGCTCGCAGCCGAGCATCCCTACCCCGCGAACGAACAACCGAGCGGACGGCGAGCTTCGGCCAAGTGGCGTTGTACTGGAGCGACGGTGCGAGCCCTCGCTGCCGACGAGATGCGGTCGGGAGAGACGGACAAGGACCGAACGCGAGCGCTCCGCCGGATCTACGGACGGGCTATCGCTGCGAAGCTTGCTGCACCAAGCTGGACACCCGGTCCGCAGTAGGTATCACGGGGAGCCATATGGGGCGCAGAATGCCGGAGGGCCCCACAGCCCAAGAATCGCCTGATGGTCAGCGCCGCGCTTCGGCTCGAAGAGTGGACTGGTCAAAGGACCTAGCCACCGTCCGCGAACTGTTCCAGGGTTACCGTCAGTGGATCGTGGACCACCGAGATCCGGCCCCGTCGGCCGAATCCAGGGTAAGGGAGGGTCTCGCGATGATCGATGAGCTCCTCGCGGGGCTACCGGGGACCTACCGTCCACCCCGCGGCGATGTCCTCCTCTGGTTCGAGAACGAGAGCGTTGTCGCGTGTGGGGCGCTCCGCCAGTTGGAGGCCAAGGTAGGGGAGATCAAGCGAATCTACGTCCGCGCCGACTATCGAGGGATGGAATTCGGCCCCGTGTTCGTTCGAACGATAATCGGCCGAGCCCGAGAGCTCGGCTTGACGCGATTGAGAGTCGACACCCTTCCGACGATGAGCGCCGCTATCGAGTTCTA
The DNA here is from genome assembly GCA_030042955.1 of Thermoplasmata archaeon. Lineage (GTDB taxonomy): Archaea > Thermoplasmatota > Thermoplasmata > Lutacidiplasmatales > UBA184 > Lutacidiplasma. The sequence goes on along the minus strand of JASHYQ010000237.1, from coordinate 2,025 downwards.
TCAGCAGCTTGGCTTCCGGCCCATCCCGGCCTTCTGGCCTCATCCGGCAGCTGGAGCTCTCTTCTTCGAGTCCGATATCGGCCCCTAGGCAAGCACCGGCTCAGCGCTCTACGCACCGTCCGTTCGGGTCGACTGGGCGACCGTCGATGGTTGGCGCCACCCCCATTATGATGCCCGACGGCTGCGCAGGGGGATGATCCTTCCGGGCCTCGTCTCGGTGGCGTTCTACCGACGGCGCCCTACGACCCTGCAGGTCGCCCTTGGCTTGGTCTTCACGATCGTCGTTTCGGGACTCCTCGGTTACGTTCAGGATTACGGTACCCCTCGAGTTTGGGAGAACACGATCGTTGCGATCGCGGGTGGGGTCATCCTCTACGTCGCAATCCTGGCCTACCTTGTCCACTACTACCTGCCGAAACGGGAACGCGGGCGGACCACGACGCCCGGGAATCCGCCCTCCGATCCTCAACCCTGAGTCGGGGCTGCGGGGTCAGGACGTGCTGCCGAGGGACTAACGGGCCGTTGGCGTAGGCCACTTACGCGGCTTCGACGCTTGGTCGCCGTGCGTGGACTACGGGTTACACCGAGCATGGTGGACAGAGTCGGAGGGCGCGTTGTGTTCGGCGCCCCTCGGCCGCCCTCTCGGGGTGGGCCACTGTCATCAGTGATTGGAGACGGCCGGAACCTTCAGCTTTCGAAGCTGCCGAGTAATCCGAGGCAGGTCTACTGAAGCGAATCGCCAGATCTCCTCATGGTTCACGGGTTGAGCAAGATCGTCGTAGGGGTGGGCACTGTCGAATCGAAAGCGCTTCATCTCGGCCCAGGGGAGCTCAGAATGGGCAGTCCTGAAGGACTGTCCTACCGCCTCGCTCGCTTCGCCGAGGAGCTCGAGGTAGTGCTCGATCGTCACTCGGTTACGGAAGTCTCCCGTGTCGAAGAACTCGTCTCGTCCACGGCGTACGACCGTTGAGATTGCTGTGCAGTAGCTCGCCATGTCCTGGAGGATGCGGCGCTGACGCTCCGCGTTCATCTTCATAGTGGCACCTTCTCCGACTCGACCTGGGGCGCGATAGCCCAGTGAAGACCACCCTCGTTGACGAGGTCGACCCGCCGCCCCAGAATCGTCTCGAACTCAGTTGCGAGAGACGCTCGGTCGAGAAGCGAATGAGGGCGGCCCCAACGAACCATTAGGTCGACATCACTGGATTCCGTTGCTTCCCGTCGACGCACGGAGCCGAAGACCCAGATCCGATCGACACCGTAGCGGAGGGCGGCATGCCGAATCTGTTCCCCGTGTGGGTGGAGGATCTCCTCAATCCCAAGACCCGGGCCAAGCTTGACAGGACGAATTCTGGGAACCCTGTAGAGCCGGCTCTTGCAGCGAGGGCAGATTGCCGGTAACCGCGTACCCCTGATTGTCCAGGTGTAGAGGCAGCGGTAGCAACGACCCGACCTGCCCTTCTGACCTGACATCGTTATGACTAAGTATGCTATGTTACTTATCACTATCGGAAAGACATAGTGATAACCCGGTAGGAGTAAGACTACTCCACGGGGGAAACAGGTAGCGAATGGCCGGGAGTCTAGCCGCCCTGAGTCACCGTCTGCTGGGGCAGCCGTGGCCCATCGTTGCGAGAAAGTGGGCGAGCAGGCTACCGCTCGTCAATCACTGGGTGCAATACAAGTTGCGTGTTTAGAGTAGCGCGCTTTTCGAGGTGAAAAAGGTCCCCTTTTGGCCGACCCCCGACCTTTTTCACGTCAGTAGATGCGCGTTTGACCGAGAGGGTCTCAGCGGAGGGCAAGGACGGTTTCAGCGACAGGGAATGCATTATTCTGTCGGACTTGCTCCCATAGCTCTTCTTCGTGAACATCATCGCGACCGCCCTCAACGCACAGACGTGCCCAGGGGATAGGAGTCGGTACTCGAGGTTATCCGCCCTCCCACTCTCTCCCTCTAGGTTTCGGTGAGGAGCTGCTGCTATGGCCAAGAGCGTAAGGACGCGCAGAACCCCGGGGTCCCGAAAG
>JASHYQ010000236.1 GCA_030042955.1 Thermoplasmata archaeon | reverse complement strand
GGGGCGAGTACAAGCGCGCCGAGCGCGACCTAGTCGAGGCCCAGCGTCTGCTCCAGGGTCTGAAGCATCGGTTGGAGGAGATCGATGTGCTGCTTCGGCTCGCCCAGCTCTCCGCCGCTCGGGGAGACCCCGCGAAGGCTCTTGAGCGGCTTGCCGACCTCGACCGTATGGACCTGCCCAGGGCCCGGCCAGACCTCGCGGGGGAGCTCGAGGAGCTCCGGCGTTCGCTCGGGACGAAGGGAGGGGACTTGGCCTGAGGCCCGTCAGGGAGGAGGCCGGTCTCCGCCAGAACAGCGGGCCGTGGGGCGTCGGCCCCTCGGATGACCTCACCCCCGGTGCGGCGACCCGGGCTGGTCGCCGTACCCCTCGGTCGATCGGAGCGGTCCCGCCGGCGGGTCGGTCGGCACGGCGGGGGTGGGTACGCCGCGCCCACGCTGAGCCCTTCGGGGGAGCACGGGAAGGTGCGCGAACTTGGGATGTCGGGCCGGGCCGAGCACCTCCTGCGCGAGAAGGACCGCCGCACCGCCGATGAGCGTGATGACCGCCGCGATCCAGAAGGCGTACTGAAACGCGACGTGGGTGGGGATTCCCAGACCCGCGAACGCGCCGGACGTGATGACGTAGGTCGCCAGCAGCGAGCCCGCGATCGGGGCGCCCACGCTCCCGCCCACGTTCCGAAAGACGTTGTTCATCGCGGTCGCCTGACCCATGTCCTTGGGGTCGACCGTCAGCACGAGGAGGTTGATGACCGAGGCGTTCAGCAGCGCCATACCGGCTCCGATGACGAACTCGTAGACGAGCGCCTGCGGGAGGGCCGTGGCGACCGATACGAGGTAGAAACCGATCGCGGTCAGGACACACCCCCCGAGGGCCAGGGGTTTCACTCCGGTCCTCGATACCGCAAAACTGGCCAGCGCCGCGACGGCGATCATCGCGAGGGCCAGCGGGATGATGTCCAGCCCGGCGCTCAGGATGTTGTAGGCCGGGAAGCTGCCGTTGTACCCCCCCGAGGCCGGTGGATACTCGAACTGGTAGATCAGCGAGAAGAGCGCGAGATACATCCCTAGGCCCGCGACCGTTAGGACGACGTTCGTCACCGCGACGTTCCGCTCCCGCAGCAGCTTCTGGTCCACGATCGGCTCCCGGTCGAGCTTCTTCCACCACCCTTCGTAGAACGCGAACGGCACGAACAGGAGGAGCCCGGCTCCCAGCGCGACGAGGGTCGGAAGCGAGCTCCAGCCCCACGCCTGCCCTTGGGAGAGCGCTGTGACGACGCCGGCGAGCGCGCCTCCCAGCAGGGCAGCTCCGACGTAGTCAACCCGCGTGTCCGGGCGCCGGTACGACGACTCCCGAACGAACACGATCACGAGGACGGCCAGCAGCACGACGAACGGGATCGCCGAGTGGTAGGTGTCCCTCCATCCGTAGTTCTGGGAGACGAACGAACCGAGCGGGAGACTGATGACGAACCCGACCCCGAACATCGCGCTCAGGAGACCTTGGGCCCGTGGTACCAGTTCCCTAGGGAACTCCTCCCGCATGAGCGCCATGCCGAGGGGCATGATCGTGAGGCCGATCCCCTGGACCGTCCGGGCCGCCACCATGAACGAGAAGGTCGGCGAGAAGCCCGTGACGGAGACGGCCGCCGCGTAGCCGAGCATCACGGCGATGAGGACCTGTCGCTTGCCGTAGATGTCCCCGAGCTTGCCGACCACGGGAGAGAGGGCGACGCCCGCCGCGGCGTAGGACGAGATGATGAGGGTCACCTGGGCCGTGTCGACATGGAAGTCCGACTGGATCGTCGGCAGGGAGGGCGTCAGCATCCCCTCGATGTACAGTACCACGACGACGATCCCCGCGAGCAGGACCATCACGCGGTTCGCGTAGTGACGGTCGAAGTTCTCGAGCGTCTTCGGTACCGGCGAGGTCGGGGGCGCCGGAGCGTCGGGGGGTGTGGTCGAGGTACCGGTCATCGTCAGGGTTCCCATCAGGGTCTTGTCAATTCTTCCCGCTCGGACCGGGCCTGGTTGGAGGTAACCCGTGACCGGGAAGTATACGAACCTGACGCCAACCCCTAGGAAGCGTGGTCGTGAGCGTCCGGCCCAAGGAAAGAGTATACCTTCGCCGTCGGGATGAACCGGATTCGCTCCACCCCCATGGGGAGACGAGGCAGGAAGATGCCACACTTTGTCGTGGTGAACGAGCAGGGTCCGGGCTGGAATGCGGCGCGGTCGATGCGAGATCAGGTCCTATGGCCCGAGCACGCCGAGTTCATGAACGCCCTCGCCCGGGAGCGGCTCGTCCTGCTAGGGGGTCCGCTTCACGGTGGTCCCCAGCACCGCGCCATGCTGGTCGTGAACGCACCGAGCGAGCACGTCCTCCGGGAGCGCCTCGCGGAGGACCCTTGGATGCGAGCCGGTGTACTCCGGGTCGCCACCATCGACCCGTGGGAAATTCTCCTCGGCGAACTACCCTGAGCACGCAGCGAGCTCGAACCGGTCTGGTCGCCCCGAGCATCGAGGTACGGACGGAGTTTCGGTCCACTCCCCCGTGGAGCCGGGGGTCAGGACCCGGTCCGTCGGGGCGGGACCTTGGACCCGCGTGGGGGACGGCGTCCGCGGGGCAAGGGAGCTGGCGACGGCGTGGCGGGACGCGTCGCGGGCGCCATGAGCCGTGCGGTCAGCGCCTCGACGATCTCGTCCGAGTCGTTCGGCATCGGGACCCGCCGATAGCCGATGCCATGCCCGTCGGCGAACTCGCGGATCACGACGTCGAGGTCGTAGAGCACCTCCAGATGGTCGAAGACGAAGCCGAACGAGGCGACCAGCTGGTTCCGTGCCCCTCGACGCTGCCAGTCGAGCATCACCTCGGTGATGTCCGGTCCGAGCCACGGCTCGGTGGTGTTGCCCGCGCTCTGGAACGTGAACGACCAGCGGTCGAGTCCGGCCGAGCGGGCAATGGCGTCGGACGTCTGGTGGAGGATTTCGGGGTACGGGTCCCCGCGGTCGAGCATCCGCTGGGGGAGGCTGTGGGCCGAGAGGAGGACCGCGCCGGTCGGGTCCGGGTGCGCCGCGAGCTCGGCCCGGATCGCCCGGCTCCAGTAGCCCAGCCAGTTCGGGTCGAGATGCCAATCGAGGCGCACGTCGACCTCGATCGGCGTGGAGGCGGCGCGGACCCCCTCCGCGACCCCTTCCTGGTACGGTTCGCTAATCCAGGTCGACGCGTAGGGCGAGAGCGGGACGGCTACGAGGTGTCGGAACCCGGCGCGGGCGGCTTCTGGGATGACATCCCGTAGCGCCGGATGCCCGTGTTTGACCCCGAGGAACACGCGGGCACCGGGCTGGTCCCGGCCGAGCCGCCGCTCGAGCTTCTCCCGGAGCGAAGCGAGGATTCGGTTCTGAGGAGAGCCGCCGATCAGGTCGTACCTCCGTACGTACTCGGCGACCATGGCCGCCGAGGGGCGCCTTCCGTGGAGCACCTCGGTGAGGTAGGCCGGAAGGTCCTCCGCACCGTTCGGACTGCCGTACCCCATCAGGAGGACCGCGGTGGTCTCCGGGGACCCCTTCTCGTTCATCGTTTTCTCTGACCTCTTCCTGCGTCGTGCACGAACTCCACGAGCTCTCGGACGCGGTCCGGGTCGGTCTCGGGCAGGACACCGTGACCTAAATTGAAGACGTGCGCACGTCCGTCCGGCACCTCCTCGAGCACCCGACGGGCCTCCCGTCGGAGGGCCTCGCTCGTCCCGAGAAGCGCTCCCGGGTCGAGGTTCCCCTGGAGCGCCATCCCGGCGCCGATGCGTCGGCGGACCCGTCCGAGCGGCTCCCGCCAGTCGACCCCCAGCGCGTCGGCTCCGGTGCGCGCGAGGAGCTCGACGAGGTGGGAGGAACCCGTGGAGAAGTAGATCGTCGGCCGTCCGAGGGGTCGCAGTCCCTCGAAGATGGTCCGCACCGGTTCGAGCAGGTGGCGTTCGAACACCGACGGGGGAACCGCTCCCACCCAGGTATCGAACAGCTGGAGGGCGGCGGCGCCGCTCTCCGCCTGGAATCGAAGGTAGTCGACCGTCATCGTTACCAGTCGGGCGACGAGCCGGTCGAAGGTCTCCGGCTCCGCGTAGAGCAGCCGCTTCGTTTCGACGTACTCCCGGGACGGCCCTCCCTCGACCAGGTAGGCGGCGAGCGTGAACGGCCCGCCGGCGAACCCGATGATGGGGCGCTCTCCCTCGAGCTCGAGGAAACGCTCGATCGCCTTCCCGACGAACGGCACGGAGGTCCGTGCATCGAACTCGGTCAGCGCCTCGACATCTTCCCGGGAGCAGACCGGGTGCGGGACGACCGGGCCGACCCCCGGGTCGATCGAGAAGGGAACCCCCAAGCCGAGGAACGGCAGGGAGATGTCCGCGAAGACGACCCCGGCATCGACGTCGTAGCGGCGGACGGGCTCCAGGGTCACCTCCGCTGCCAGGTTGGGGGTTCGCGCGATCTCGAGCAGGGAGTGGGTCTCGCGAAGCTTCCGGTACCCGGGCAGGTGCCGGCCCGCCTGGCGCATCAACCAGACCGGGGTCGTGTCGGTCTCCTCACCGCGAAGGGCCCGCACCAAACGGTCCCGCCTCATCCCGGCTCCTCTCGCGCCGCGCGGAACCCCGCCCGCAACCCCCTCTCGGCCTGCGCAAGGTCGCGCGGTCGGATCGCCGCGG
>JASHYQ010000235.1 GCA_030042955.1 Thermoplasmata archaeon | reverse complement strand
GAGAAGTCGACGCTCAACGCATCGCCGCCGAAGAAGGCGGCCGCGAGGATGATCCAGAGCGGGGCGTAGCCGAGGAAGTTGCAGACATACTCCGAGGACCGGAAGAGTTGCGTGAGTCGTACCGTGGCGACGCCCACGCTGACCTCGAACGTCAGGGTCAAGGCAGAGACCGCGAACACGAAACTCAGCAGCCCCAGGAACCGGGTGGTCCTCAGGTAGTGCCGAAGCTGGTGCACGGTGACGATCCACCAGTCCCCGACGCCGGAGACGCGGTGCCGGACCTCGTTCGGCGTCCCGCGAACGACCGGAGACGAGGTCACGGTCGCCACAGGGTGCTCATCGTCCCGGGCGTCCCCGCCCGCTTCCCGGCCGGGGAGCGACGGTAGACCGGGCGGGGTCCACGCACGCCACCGGCGGTGCGAAAAAATGCCCTCGCGAGCCGTTTAAACTTTCCCTCGAGCCGAGTCCTTCTGGTTCGCGTCCGGTCACGTTCTCCTCGTCCACACACCTTTAGCGGAGCGTGGGACTCTGTACCTCGCTCGTGCCGGGTGTGAGACCTTGCGACCCTGGAACCTCTTGGCCTTGGCAGCCGTAGTTTTTGCGGGAATCGCCGTAACGGCAGCGAGCGGCCAGCTTCCGCCGAGAGCCGACCGGCTGGGGTCCCAGCCGGCGGGAGGGTCGGCCTCGATCTCGATCGCGGCCGTGTCGAACTTCGGCTACCAGCCCGACACCATCGGCAACCTTCCCCTGAGCGCCAACATCACCGTGACGTTTACCGACGATGACGTGCTCCCCCACACGTTCAACATCTCCTCGCGCGAGGGGTTCGAGATCCCGAACGACTATACTGCTGCCCAACTGAATCAGCTCTTTACCGAGTACCACGCCCTGTATGCGGCCGAGGTGAACTATGAAGGAGAGGTCTCCGTCGGCAATTTCACCTCGCCCTCATCCCCGGGATGGTACGAGTTCATCTGCAACCAATCGGGGCACTTTGCGGAAGGCATGTACGGGTTCATCGCCTTCGGAGAGCCGGTCCCCTCGAACCTTACCCGGCATGGTACCGGCTCGGAGATCCCGACCACCGGTTCGACCGTTATCGCCGTTCTCGGCGGATTGATCATCGTCGCCGTCCTCGCGGGGATCATCATCTGGCGACGCCGACGGGGGGCCCACCGTCCACCCCCCGAGCTGCTCCCCTAGGTCCCCAAGGGATCACCGCGGTCTTCCCGACCATCGTCCTGCCAGGCGGTGACCCGGGGTCCCCGCGAGGGTCTCGCGCACGACGAGGGAATCGTCACCTGAACGGCTGAGCTGCCGGAAGTCGGAGATCGTCCCTGCGTCCTCGTGTACGGTGGTCCGTGAACGGGATCCTCTTGACGGTACGAATCCGTGCGAAACGCGTGGCTTACCTACGTCTCGTCCTCCGAACCGACGAAGCCACCTGCTCCAGATCGACCGCTTCCAAGAGCCGGTTGGTTAAGACGGTCGGGTTGTGTTGGCCGAACGGAGACTACCGATGGCGGACCCGACGACCTGGATCGGCTCCATCGTAATCGACAGTGCGGATCTTGCCAAGATGATCCCGTTCTGGCAGGAAGCGCTACACTACGTTCCTCGAGAACCTCCGGAGGATGATGGAGTGGTGTTGAAGGACCCAAGGGAAATCGGTCCCAACGTTTCCTTGAACCGGACGGAGGAAGGGCCTCTCCCTGACTATCGGTTGCACCTGGACCTCTATTCCTCTGAACCCGAGCGTGAGGTAGATCGACTCGTTCGCCTGGGAGCGACAATCCGGAGCAGACCTTCCAAAGCCCAGGACTTTGTAACGCTCGCCGACCCGGAGGGCAACCTATTCGACGTCGTTGACAAGCGCGGATGGTCGTTTGGACGACGCGCGTAAACAGTGGTTGGTCCCCATCCGGTTCGAGGTTACCTAGTGCGCGCGTCGCGCTTCCGACGCCGCTGATCCCGCGAGAGATAGGTCTGCGACTTGAGGGTAGCAGAGCGACGATTCATGTACTGGTGCTTCACCTGCTGCCGCCGCTTCTGAGTCATTCTGGGGTGTGCTCACAGCTGGCGCGCTTATGAAGGGTCGGACAGCGTCAGTCGAGTACATCGGAGGCGGAGAAGGGGATTGACCGAGTCAACATCGACCAGTATGATTGGCCTTGCTCCTCCGGTACTCTCGTTCGAGGAGGCGACGGAATCTCTTCCAGCTCCCGGCCACATTGCGCTGCCACTCGGTCTTGGGAGGGTTCGCTGTACCTATCCCGTACGGTCGTCGACGGGCGTCGATCGTGAGCCGCGTACGGTCGCCAGGCAGACTCGAGAGCTGATAGTCCACCGATAGAATCCGGTCGCTCCCCACCGAGTCAGCGTGCCACCGGTCGGGCGGCAGCAGGCGTACGGTTCGGTGGATCCAGATCCAACCTTGCTTGGCGTCGAACAGGTCCTCGAAAACAACTTTACGATCCGACCGACTCAAGATGCGTCGTCGGTAGCCTTCACCCGAATACTGTCCGTCGTCAGTGGTGTAGTTCGTGCACCAGCGAAAGACATACGGGAGTGGGGCTCGAAACGTCAATCGCACTTGGTACCGGCGACTTGGTCCTCCCTCCGGCACACTAGCACCCTCAGCGTCCCGAACCTAGGAAAGGGGGTTCGGGTATAGGCTTCGCTCAAGGTGTCCTTCGCTCACAACATAGGGAGGTCCGGCGACGACCAAGCCTAGGCTCGCGGTGGGGTTCAGTCGGTCTTCAACCTCTGGCCGGAAGCCCCTGCCGGAAATGCGCTTCCAGGGTGGCTACCAATCCGTCCCAGAAAACGTTCGCCCTTCGAACCCACTCAGACCTTGGAGGAAACTTCGGGACCATCCAGCGCTCCACGAGGACGATGGAGATTCGAGTCTTCTTGGGGCCTAACCGGGTGAGCTTGTAGTCAACAGAATTGAAGTCAGATTCGTCGATCTGATCCAGGTGCCAGGCGTTCGGCGGCCGCAGACGGACGAGTTCCACAGCCACCGCGAGCTGCTTGTTCCTAGGATCGGAGTACCGGATGCGAACGACCCGGTCGGCCCGCAGCTCAATAACGCGGAACCTCGGTTTGGACCTCGAGTACCTCCCGTCGTCTGCTCGATAGTCGGTGCACCAGTCGTACACGTAGCCGATCGGAGCGGCGATGATCTTGGAGACCCGTCCGACGTGCGTCGCGTAGACCCGCCGGCTGTCCTCGGGCATTGCGTGCGGCACAGACGGCCGTCGGCTCTTCAAATTTGGCCCTTCGATGTTCGTGCTCGCGAGAGAAGGCGAGCGACGTTGGCCGGGGGACCCACGCCCGTACGCTCGACGACCGCGGATTGCCCGTGACGCGGGCGTTTAGCCCAACGGGGTCCAACAGCGGTCAGAGCGCCGACGATGATGAAGAGGCGCAGAGGAGTTCGGAGTGAGGGGGTTGTTCACTCGAGTGGCTTCCGTCGGAGAAGGGGGCGGTTTGTCCACGACCCCCACATTCCGCCTTCCTCGAACAACCGGCTGCGGCGCTAGCGACGCTCCGCGAGTATGGACCAAGCCAGGGGCTGAAAGTCCGGCCGGAGATCGAACCGGAACTCTCGCACCCGTAAGATTCGGAAGAGGGGCTCGAGTTCGGCTCGAAACTCCTCTTCGCGGACGACGGGAGGGCCGTCGGGGAGAACCTCCTTGGCGTTTCCCGCCAGGGAGAGCCACCGAGTGCCCGGCCGCGAGACCCGACGAAGGGTCGAAAGAAAACCGACCAGGTCCCGGTTCCGGAGGCCGTGGTACAGCCCCAGATCAAACAGGCAGTCGAAAGGGCCGCCGAGGTCCAGCTTCGTGAGGTCTCCGGAGAGGAACTCCAAGGTCACCCCGGCTTTGCGGGCCTTCTCTCGCGCCCTCTCGACCGCGAGTTCGACGAGGTCAATCGCCTTGACCCGATACCCTCGGCGCGCCAGCTCGATCGCGTTGGTTCCCGTTCCGCAACCAAGCTCGAGCAGCGTGGTCCCGGGGAGCTCACCTGCCTCCACGCTGCGGATCAGCTCGGAGCTCGGGACTCCAGAATCCCATGGGGTCTTGCCGGACGCATAGTCTTGCCTCATGGCTTCCCGGAACTCTTCGCCGGGTTGGCGGGAGGCGTCGCGTTGGCCTGAGCCCTGTCCTCGCATCGACTGGGAAGCCAATCACGTTACCCTCTCTAAGCCGTATTGGTCCGGCTTTGACAACATCCTGCCCCATCTCCTCGCTAGGGTGCTCCGGAAGGTTGCTAACCCTTTCCCACACTAGGGGATGCTCGAACGAGGCTCGTGGAGCGTCTTGGTAAGGGTAGTACCGGCTCGATGGTGTAGCTCCATCTCAGGGAATCGCCGAACGATTCGGATCCGATAGAGACTCGAGGGGCGGATTGGATCGCAACCTCCGTTCCATCACCCCGGGAGAGCCGGGCGGTCGATACGGATGAGATCCGCACGACCTAGCTCCGCGAACCCTTATGGGAGGAAACCGGCCTCTCTTCGCCGACGTGCCTATGGCGGCCGCCGACGCTCGCGCCGACTTTAGCGACCTGAAACTGGGACCTCGGATTCCGGTGGTCTGGGGCGACTCTCGGGGGCTCGTCAAGCGGGTCCTCTTCGGGATCGCCCGATCGATCTCAACGTCACCCTACTGGGTCGAGATTCGTGATCGGCAACCGGGGAGCGAGGAGCCAGGACCCGCAGAGCTTGGGTGGATCGAGGCCGGCAGGCTGTTCTACCTGGGAGACCTGTTTGCCTCGCAGTCCGCCAACGCTCCCCCGCCGGTCGATTTTCCTCTGATCTCCTTTCTGCGTGATCCGTCCGGGGCGCCGGTCACGGCGGCCATGCAGCTCCCTTCGACAGCTCCGCTTGCTGGAGTGGGTTCCGACTCCACCGCTCCGCAACGGATCGTCGCGGTCGCCAATGTCGACCGTGTCGATCAGTTCTGGCCCGAGACCCCCCAGGCCATGCAGGCCGTGGTCCGGGCCTTCCTACGAATCGGACTCGTGCCGTACTTCTCGACACAGAAGGCCACGAAGAGGAGTGCGGCCGCGGACTTCGTCTTCCGCGTGGTCGCCCCGGGACTTAGCGACTGGAAGGCGGGCAAGCTCGTCTGCGATAAGGCGCGCGAAGGTTCGTCTTGGAGCGTCGGAGATAGTCTTCCTCTGACACGATTCCCTTCAATCGCTCGCGCCCTAGGCGGAAAGGTCGACCACGAGAGGGTTTAGCCGGGCCGGCCCAACGCGCTGCGTCGTCTCCGAGCGGCAACGACGATCCGGGACGACCGGGGTGGTGGCAAAACGAGGCTGGAGGTGCAGATCCGACGGCGCCTGTCATCGGGCCGGGGGCGGTACGACCAGGAACCGTACTCCTCCGACCACCTTCTGCCCTGAGAATCGCGCTCTTGTGCATGCCTGCCGATACAGGCATAGATGGGCTCAACCACGGTCTCTCTCGAGAAATCCGCTTTCGAGCGGTTGAAGCGGTGCAAGCGGTCGGGCTAGAGCTTCTGGGGCGTAGTCCGAAGGCTCACTGAGCCTTCGCGCCCTACGTTGGCAGAACTGGTCGGCTTCATGGACAAGCGTCCCGGCAAGGCCATCGCTCGAACGATTGACGACCTCCGGAAGCACGACGTTGAGCCCCTCAGATCTCCTCGCTCGAAGTAAACCCATGGCGCCGCGCTGGACCGCAGGTTCGCCATCGACCTGCTGCGGTCCTCGCCGGTTGCAATCTAGCCCTTGTCGGAGCTGGAAAGTTCAGGGGAGCCAGTATCTGTACCGACTCCCTCGCTCTGCGAGCTCCTGGGGGACCTTGAGTCGTCGGAGAGGTGTGGCAGCCCGACGGTTCGACAGCTCGCTTTTCCGTTTTTCGACGCTGCCGCCGGACCGCGAGACCGCCCTGAGGGCGACCGAGGTTCGAGCCAAGTCTCGAATCTCGACCGCGTGAATCCGCATGCGAATGTACTGAGCGCAGGATTGGCCCTCAGGAACAGCGTCGCCTTGATTACGAGGGACAGGGCCCTCCAAGAGATCGCAAGGGCCGCTGGACTGGACCTCTGCCTCTGTCTGCCGAAGGTGCAACGCTCGTGGCACCCAAACCCCGCGGTCGCGACCGACCTCCTTCGCCCCTCTGCGGGATCTCGCACAACTCCCAACCCTTGGTGCGCGCCCTCCGGGGCCGGACCGAATCAGTCGTCCCCTGACCTTCTGAGGGCTTTCACCTGCTGGGGTGTGCCCCTGAAGCAGCTCTTCGCCTCGACGAAGCACAGGGGGTTTCCCGCCGGGTCCTTCGCATAGAAGGAGCGCTCGCCCCACGGTCGCACGACGATCTCTCCCATGGGGTTCTTGGGATCGCCGTGGAGCAGCTCGTTGAGCGTGCAACCCAAGCGACGGGCCCGGACATGGACCTGCTCGACCTGCTCGACCGAGAAGTAGATGGGTTCTGCAGGTTTCGGAAACTCCTGCTCGGGCTGCTGGGAAAAGTCCAGCAGCCCAAGGATGACGGGGCCGCAGTCGAAGTACACCCGGCCAGGCGCCACGGTTCGACCCGCGGTTCCGAGGAGGGTCTCGTAGAATCGGCGAGACCTCTCCAGATCCTTGGCGGGAAGCAAGACGCGAAAGATCTTTGGCGCGCTCCTTGCTCGCGACATCCCCGCGCGTCGCCTCTGCTGCTAGTCGCCCGCGGGCCTGCAGCTACTCACGAGTTCGGCAGAGCTCGCATGTCTCGAACCGGACCTGTACATGCTTTCGGGCTCACTCGTGCGGGTCCGGGAACGCGTGCGTCCCGTGGGTCACGGCCGCACCCGCCCGGAGAGCGGCAGCGACCATCACCACTTCGGCCATCTCCTTGTCCGAAGCTCCGGCCCCGCGCGCCTTCTTCGAGTGGATCTCGATGCAGTACGGACATTGCGTCGTGAATGCTACGGCGCACGCCATCAGCTCCTTGTACTTCACCGGAATGGCGCCGTCGGCGAGGGCTGCCTGATCGAAGGCCCGGAAGGCCCTCATCGCTTCCGGAGCGTTCGTCTCGATCGTCTTGAGCCGATTCAAGTTCTTCATGTCGTACATGGCCGCGCCTCGGAGGGCGAGCGGCATATTACGGCGCACGAGCCGTCTCGAGCGTCGTCCCGTGGTCCTCTGCGTGGGGGTCGAGGTCAGAACGTGACGACCGTTAGGCCGAGGCTCGCGGCAGCTTCCGCGAGGGATCGATCTCGAGTAACGAGGGTGTGACCGCCCGCGAGGGCGTGACCTGCGATCATAACGTCGGGAGCTCCGGGGGACCTCCCGGCCCGCTGGAGTTCGGCCCGGAGCTCGCCTGCTCTTCGGGCGGAGTCCAGGTCGAAGGGTTCCAGAGGGATCTGACGGAGCAAAACCTCGACCTTCGCACGCTCCGCCCGGGATCTCCGGAACTCTACGCCCGACAGGACTTCGAAGAGAGCCACGGTACTGAGGACGGGGACGAGGCCACCCGATTCCAGCCTCCGGACGGTCGCGAGGGCCCGCCGGTCTCCGGCAAGGACATCGATCAGGACGCCGGAGTCAAGCGTGACGCCCACGGGGCCTTCTCCGGGCTGGCGTCAAGCGTGCTTGTTCGGCCCCGAGCTCGAGAGCCCGCATCTCCCGAACCCCTTCACGGACCGACCCGGCGTCCGCCCTGCTCAGTGCCCCGGCGAGCCGAGCGAACGAGGGGGTCGCATTCCCGAGGAGACGCACGACGACCTCGGAGAAGCTCTCGCCGGGCCGTTTGGCGAGCCGGAGTCGCTCGTACGCCGACCGCTCCAGCGACACCGTCCGGCTGGGCATACTCTACACATCTGTCGACACATATATGTTGCTTACCGATGGTCGAAGAGACCCTTGGCTCCTCCTCTCCCTCAGCGTCCTCCCAACGGTGGACGGCGGGCCCGACCCTGGCGCAGCGAGCCGCGCCACTCCACCTCCCTCGCCAGCCGAGAACCCCTCTCGGGGGCAACCTCGCTTCCACCCACGAGCGGGCCGTCGAGCAGGTTCAGCTTGCCTCGCTGACCCGAGATTCCCCCTCCAGGACGTAGCGGGCCTCCTCGAGGAGCTCCTGGTCGAAGGTCGGGCTCGGGGTGAGGGAGTGCTCCTGGTCGATGATCCGTCGAGCCAGCCACTCGAAGTCCGCAAAGATCAGCTGATCGTTGCTCTCGGCCCGCCAGCGCTCGAACAGGTTGACGGGCCTCGTGATGAAGGTGTAGTAGCTGGTGATCCACGTTCCGAACGCGTTCTGGACCAGGCGACGTTCGAGGATCCCCGAGCGGGTAAGGGAGCCGAGCAGCTCGAAGAAGATGGCCACCTCCCAATTGTCCGGCTCCTCCCCCCGTTCTCCGCCGAGCAGCCAAGCACTGAGTTGCTTGCGAGCCCGCACGAACCGGGCGGCGTAGAACCGCTCTCGCAGGTCCAAGAGGGTCGTCGCCGAGTGCAGGCGCTGGTTCTGCCGGAGCTGCCAGTAGGCGAAGATCAGGGTGCCGATCGCGAGAGCTATGGTGCCGACGATCGGGATCCAGAGGAGGAGGTCGACCCCCGTCACGGGGGTCTTCTCGCACGCCGGCGTTTAACGGTTAAGCTGGCCGGGGCGCAGCCTTCATCGCGCGACCGCCGGACCGCCGACGACCCCACCCACGACGCTCGATGGGTAAGGGGAATGCGCTCGATACGCACCGAAGCTCGCGGCCTACGCGACAGGATGGCGTCGGACCTGGAAAGAGAGACCGCACCGGGGAGGACGGGGCTCGAGCGCTAGGTCGTGATTCAGCACGCGAGGCTGGGCGCCGGACCACGAACGCTTACAAGGCCCGTAGGTCGACCCGCTGCTTCGGTGCAGGCTAGGGGCTCAACGCCCTCGAGCCCCTGCCGTACCCACGAGGATCTCGTCCAGGCGGTCGAGCACATCGGGCCACGCTGCCTCATGCCGTTGTCTCGACGGCTCGTCCGGGAAGCCCGAATGAGTGAGCTCCAGACGCGAGCCCTTGCCTTGAGGAGCCAACCTGACCGACACCACCGTCTCGACGCCGGCGGTCGCCGCAGTTACCCAGGTCAGCACCACCTTGCGATCGGGAACAAGCTCTAGGAAGCGACCGTAGTGCGCGTGCCGGGCGTCCTCGAACTGGGCCTCGAAGAAGTACGGGGAGCCGACCTCGGGATGCATGGTCACGGTCCCCGGTACCGCGAACCAGCGATCGAACTCCTCGGTCCAAGCTCGATAGAGCGCCGTCGGGGAAGCCGCCATGCTACGGGAGACGCCGAGTCCGAAGGGGCGCTTCGAGAGGTCAGGCATCGGCACGTTGACCGCCGCCGGCATCGGCCGGCCCCGAGCGACGAGACCACTTCAAGCTGCCCGCGGTGGTACCACCTTCGAGCGCTCCTGCGCGGGAAGTCCGGGGTTCGATCGGATTGATCCCTGAGGGGTGGCGGAGCCCGGAGATCGAGCCCGGGTCGAGGGCCAGTCCGGGGTTGACGCTGAAGGCGATGACGCGGGCCG
>JASHYQ010000234.1 GCA_030042955.1 Thermoplasmata archaeon | reverse complement strand
CTCACGAAGGCCACCTTTCCCGAGTGGCGGGTGCGGGGGGCCGTGGCGACCCTGCGACTGCTCGAGGTCGTGACGCTCTCGTTCGTGACCAGTATCGCGCTGACGGTCCTGGTGGGGTACGCCCTGCTCACGGCCGGCCCGCACGGTTTCCAGGCCTTCTGGAGCGACCCGCTCCTGGAGACGATCCTGGCTCTCCTCGCGCTGATCGCCTTCGTGGTGGGATGGTTACGAGGCGCCTACGCCCGGAACCCTCCGACCCCCCCGGCCCCGGAGCCCGAGGAGGAGCCTCCCCCCTGGCCGCTGGTCCAGGAGCTGGACCTGCTGCGACGGGAGGAGCGCCGAGTCCGCCATACACTTCGCCAGGTGCGCGCCGGCTCTCCCGAGGCAGTCGAACTCCGCGCCGAGCTGGACCGTCTGGAGGCGGAGGCGACTAGGCTGAAGGCACGACGGGAGGAGGAGTATGCCAGCTAAGAAGGGCGAAGGGCCGGGGGGCTACAAGGTCGTCTTGGTCCTGCGCGGGGAGCTTCGGCTCACCGCCGGGAAGGCCGCGGTCCAGGCAGCCCATGCTGCGGTCATGCTGACCCTTGCCGCCCAGTCCAAACACCCGGGGCCGCTCACCGAGTGGTTGCGGGAGGGTCAGAAGAAGATCGCCCTCGTCGTCCCCACCCTGTCAGAGATGGAGCAGCTCGACCGGCTGGCTCGGTCGAAAGGGATACCGACCGTGTGGGTCGAGGACGCCGGATTTACCGAGGTACCCCCCGGGACCCGGACCTGTCTCGGCCTCGGGCCCGCCCCGGCCTCGCTCCTCGACGGGATTACCGGCTCGCTCCCGCTGCTCTGACGAAAGGGCTCCCCCGCCGGCGCCGCTTTACTATATATAGTGGAATTGCTATCCTTTAGCCGAGCTACACTGTAGCAGGGCCGGGGGGGGACGACCATGCAGATGTGGGTGTACATCGTCCGCCGGCTCCTCTTGCTGATCCCGGTCGTCCTTGGGGTCATGACGATCACGTTCATCCTCGTGAGCGGGATCCCGGCGAGCCAGCGCTGCTTCTCCTCGTTCGGCCCTCCGCCGAACCACGGTGGGGAGGAGGCGGTGGCCGCCTACTACGCGCACTGCTACAAGGTCCTCGGACTGAACGTTCCCATCTACCAGCAGTGGGCCATCTACATGGGAAATACGCTCTCGTTCCATTGGGGTAACGTCGGTAATTTCACCGCTGCGGCGGGGGCGGTGCCCATCATCACCGGTCAGCCGGTAACCACCGTACTCGGCTGGCTGCTCCCGTACACCATCGAGCTCGCGCTGCTCTCCCTGGCCATCATCCTCATCATCGCCATTCCACTGGGTCGTCTCTCGGCCGTCTACCGGAACCGTCCCGTCGACCAGGCCTCCCGTGTCATGTCGTTCTCCGGGTTCGCCATCCCTTCGTTCCTCCTGGGGTCGCTCGCGCTCATCGGTGCGGTCCTCGTGATCTATAACTACCATCTGGCGAGCGTGTGCGACGGTCCGTTCAACGCGCTGCACGGCTCGTGGCCAGCCGCTGGGTGCATGCCCGGGTCGGTTCCTTCCAACAACGACTATCCTCCGTGGCTCATCAGCGGGGTCGAATCCACGCCCACGGGATTCCCGACCATTGACGCCGCGATCCACGGCCAGTGGATCATCGCCGGGGACACGATCCTCCGGATGATCATCCCGGCGATGATCATCGCCTACGGCTCGATTGCCGTCCTGCTCCGGTTCGTGCGCAACAGCATGCTCGAGGTGATGAACCTCGACTTCATCCGGACCGCCCGGGCCAAGGGGGTCACCGAGGCCGTCGTGACCAAGCGCCACGCCGGTCGCAACTCGCTCAACGTGACCATCACGGTCCTCGGGCTTACCTTTGCGTTCTTCATCGGAGGCTTCCCGATCATTGAGGAGGTGTTCGGGCTCAACGGCGTCGGCCGAGCGCTGGCCCTCTCGGTCCTGCAGCCGTACGACTTCGGGCTGATCTTCGGGACGACCATCCTGTTCACGCTCATCGTCGTGATCGCGAACATCATCGTCGACGTCGTCTACGCCTTCCTGGACCCCCGGGTGAGGCTGGGATGAGGGGGCTCGAATGAGTTCCGGCATCAGCGCCGAGAGCGCCGGCGGGGCGGCCTCGACCCCTGCGGTCGCCCGGGGCCGTCGACCCAGCCCCCGGGTTGCGCAGATGAAACGGACCTGGTACTTCCTCCGGCGCAACACCCTCGCGATGGTGGGGCTCGGGGTCATCCTCTTCCTCGTGTTCGTCGCCATCTACGCCTCGGTCCAACCGTACCCGTGGACCTCGATGACCCCCTACTGCATCTACACGCCGGGCTCGAGCAACACCTTCTGTGAGGGTCAACCCAACTCGGTCTGCGTCTACTCTCCCGGCACGGTCGCCCCCGCGCCCAACTGCTACCAGACGCCTACCCAGTACCCGGCGTTCATCGCGCCGACGTTAACTCTGGTGCCGTACCATCCAGGGCCCTTGCCGCTCGGCTCCTTCGTCGACTCCACGCAGGTCATCAGCGGGTCGTACTTCTTCAACCTCTATCAGGGAATCTTACGCGGGTCGGATTGGTCGCTCCTGTTCTCCTTCTCGATCGTGGGTGCGGGTGCTGCCATCGGGCTGGTCGTGGGCGCCGTCTCGGGGTACTTCGGAGGACTCGTGGACGAGGCGCTGATGCGGTTCGTCGACATCATGCTCTCGATCCCCCAGCTCCTGTTCGTGCTCATCGTCATCGCCGTCGTCTCCCAGCTCGCGATCTTCCACGACTCCCTCTCGACCCGCATCACGTTCCTGATCATCGGGTTCGTCGTGGTCTGGTGGCCGCTCTATGCGCGCATCGTGCGGGGCCAAGTCCTCGTCACGCGCGAACAGAAGTACGTCGAGGCGGCGAAGGCGAGCGGCGCCTCCGGGGGCCGCATCGTCCGCAAGCACATCATCCCGAACTCGGTCTACCCCGTGTTCGTTCAGATGTCGTTGGACGTCGGCAGCGTCCCGCTGACGATCGGGGCCCTCATCTTCCTCGGGTTCACCGCGATCTTCCCCACCGTTACGTTCCCGGAGTGGGGGACGCTCACCGCGCTCTCCGTGAACCCGGCGGTGCTGACGAGCCTGCTCACCAGCT
>JASHYQ010000233.1 GCA_030042955.1 Thermoplasmata archaeon | reverse complement strand
GTACCCAACTCGTAGCGGTTTAACAACCCCCGCAGGGAAAAGAGAGGGATCTCGACTCCATCAGTGACCTCGGCCAGCGGTGCGTTCTCATTTGTCACCTTGTCCTCTACTCGAGTCACTCGGTCCGCACCGTATCCAGCGTTGAGCAAAACGACCTTGTCCTCGAGGTGATTGAGTTTGACGTTTTCCACCGCGGCACGGTAGGAATATGGGTAGGGTTCGAGCGCCAACACTTTGGTTGCGCCGCTCAGAACGAAATAGATCGCACTGTCTCCTATGTTCGCCCCAACGTCGACAACCGTGTATCCGCGAGGACTTAGGAACTTGTATTCCTCGCGAAAGTAGACGCCCACGATGTCCCCGTTTAGGTGTCCATGGTCGATGAACCTCAAGCTGAGGTCATGTCCTTGGTAGGAAAAATCAAAAACACCGCGTCTTACGACCCGGGAAAATTCATCGTTGGACCTAAACAGGTCCCGGTAATGAGGGTAGAGGCCAGCGGATAGACTGTCCGTAACAAGCCTCATCCCGTCATGAAACTGGACTTTTACCTCATCTTTTCCTCTCCAGAGTTGGTAGAGTACGCTCACCCAGTTCCTGTAGGTCCTGCGATATCTCTTGGTGAGCCCTGTCAAGTTTCTCAACCCAATTCCACCGCCACTCTTGCGACCCGACTGGGAAGTATGAGTCTTTACCCCCTCGACTCATGCCCCGACGCCGAAGGCTGGCTGACTTTCGGACGGGCGTCCCGTCCCGGCGCCGGCGCTCCCAGGCGGGCAGCCTTACTCGCCTTCGGAGCATCCCTCGAGAAAAGGAGGAAGGATCGGTCGCAATGCTCGTCCCGGGCGGTTCGCGTCGCGAGCTCAACCGAAGGGATCTGGCGAGGGCAGTCTGCCCTCGATACATCCCGACCGGCGCCATCTCCACCACGGGCTCGCGGCTCGAGCTCGATGCAGGAGGAGCTAGAAGGCAGGTCGTAGTCTAGCGGGAGGAATCTAGGGCCCGGCGACACTTGCGCTTGGTCCAGTCGTGGGTCTAGGGGTGGATTTGAGCCCTCGCGCCACCCAGCTCGCGGACGAGAATTCAAGTGGGCTAGCGGTTAGCCTGAAGGGTCGAGATGAACCCAACCGAGCATCCGGGGCTCAAGGTAGTCTACATTATCGGATGCGGCCGGAGTGGTTCCACCATCCTCGATAACATTCTGGGAACTGCCGACTCCGCGCTCTCCACGGGCGAGCTGGGTCACATCTTCTGGGCGTTTCATCCTATTTCGACGCCCGAGGCTCCGATTCTGGGGACCTGCTCGTGCGGGCTCCCGGTCACTCAGTGTCCCTTGTGGTCCAACGTGTGGTCGGACCTGAGCGCGCGATACGACATGGGGAGCCTGGAGCGTGATACAAGACGGTTCGAGTACTTCAGCGGCTTCATCCCGACCCTGGTGTTGGGCCGTCTCTTCCGGACCCGGGCCTTCCGGGAGCATCTCGACTCGCTGGGCCAGTCGGTGCGCTCCGTGGCGCGGATTGGGGGCGTCCGGGTGCTCATAGATTCGAGCAAGGAACCGGGCCGCGGGTGGCTCTATTCTCTCCTCCCGCGGGAGGACTTCGACGTCCGCTTCATCCATCTCGTCCGAGACGGGAGGGGTGTGGTCTCGTCCATGCTGCGCCACTTCAGCCCGGCCATGTTAGAATCGGGCCCCTCGCCTCAGCGCCCATTAGTGGCGGCCACCTTTGCCACGTTGTTTTGGGTGTACCTAAACCTCTGCGCCTCCCTGGTGGGCGCCCTGAATCGACCGAGGTACCTGCTCGTCCGCTACGAAGACCTCGTCAGCAATCCTATGGAGACCTTAGTCTCGGTCGAATCGTTCCTGGGCGAGAATCTGAGCGAACCGAGAAGGCGGATCGCCGCCGGAGAGCCGCTCTCCGCGGGCCACCAGCTCTGTGGAAATCGTTCGAAATTTTCACCATTCTTGAGAGTGAAGTCACGGGAGGCAGCTAAAGATGCGCTCCCACTCGGACCGTCGCTCGTCTTTCTCTCGCTCGCCGGATGGCTCCAGTGGGTCTATCTGCGCGCGCGCCCGCCGAGGAGGCGATTCCGCCGGCAACGCTGAAGAAGACGTACCCCGGACTCCCCGCCTATCGGTGACGGCTCGTCCCTCGAGGGCCTCGGCGCCTCGTCGGGGCGGGGTGGGCACCCCGAGCCGGGCGGGTTCGCTAGTGAAGGACGACAAGTAGTTGCCCTGCCGGGATAGCGTGGCAGAGGTCTACCCGGCGGGAGTGGTCGGGGTACCCCGAGCCGAGGGGGTCGCCGCTCGACGCGGTTGGCACGACCACGGCGCCAGCCCGTCCTTGGGTTGACGTGCCGTGGAGACTACGTCCCCTCCTCGTCCCGGCCAATCTCCTAGAGCGCGTACGGATCGATCCGACAGTCCGTCGTCACGGGGCGAAGGAGCGTGGCGAGGCCAACAGGCATCCCCAGCAGCCCGGGAGACAAAGTCCCTCGGACACCGGTCCGATCGCCGAGGCCGTCCCCCGGTACGGGCGGTACGGCGGACCCTATGAAGGTCGGCTCTCGGATTCCCAAGAGGCGCTCCAGCGATTTCCGGGCGCGACGCCACGAGGGAGGGGCAGCTCGCCCACCTCGCCTCGAGTCCTCGTTCGCCCGAAAGGCCGTTGGCTGCCAGCAGCGATTGGCGAACCAAAATTCGCGGGACACAAGTATATATGTACTTCGGCGTGGGCTTCCCCTCGAAGGCTGCGCGTATCGGCAAAATAAGCGGAAATACACATATATGCGCATTGAAGTGGTTTCTCTAGGTCAGTGCATTCACGGGCTCCCCAGAGCTCCCCGTAACCCAGGAGCTGGGCCGGTCTTGCACTGTTAGGGAAATGCACGGTGCGGGGGGGACCGAACGGCGGCTTGCGGTCCTCGCGCTGCCGCTCGCGGTCCTGGCGCTCCTGCTCACCAGCGGGGCCACTGTAGGCACGGCCGTACCGACCCCCTCTGCTGCCCCACTCCCGGGAGTGACCATCAACGGAAGCTGGACGATCTCGACCCCGGTCAGCTACTCCAACACTTCCCTCTACGTCAATGGGAGCATCACGATTGCGTCGGGTGGTTCGCTTACGCTACAGAACGTCCAACTCAGCTTGGCCGAACCGTCGTCCTTGGCCCACGGGATCGAGGTCGACGACGGGGGGG
>JASHYQ010000232.1 GCA_030042955.1 Thermoplasmata archaeon | reverse complement strand
TGGTGCGAGCTTGAGAACCGACCACGAGGGCGGCCCGGACGGCCGGCTCCTCAGTCGCCCATGCACGAAACCGCTCCACGATTGGACCGTACCAACGCGCCCACATGTCCGAGTAATGCGTCGCTGAGATATACAGCGGCCGCGGAGTCGTCTACGAGTGGATGGAAGGTTCATTTCAGACCGACATAGGGCCGGCGAGACGGAGCGGAAGCCTAGGTATACCAATCGAAGCATCTGAGCGACCTGCATGAAGGAAAGACGGGGCAGATTGGGGCCAGCGCCAAAGGTCCACGTGAACGGGATCACGCCGTTCCTGTGGTTTGACGACGACGCCGAAGAAGCGGCAGAGTTCTATGTGTCGATCTTCGAAGACTCGCGGAGCACGCATGTGAGGCGAATGTCGGATCCGGCCGACCTGCGTAAGAAGAAAGTGCTCCTTGTCGAATTCGAGCTGGCGGGTCAGCGGATTGTAGCTCTCAATGGCGGCCCCGCACATCCTCTTACTCCGGCGTTTTCGCTCTACGTCAGTTGCTCCACCCAGAAGCAGGTCGATTCGTTGTGGCGGCGCCTGTTGCGCGGAGGCAACGCAGTCCAGTGTGGCTGGCTCGAAGACCGGTTCGGCCTGTCATGGCAGATCATCCCCGACCGACTGCCCGAGCTCCTCAGCGACCCGGACCCCGGCAGGGCCGGACGGGCGATGGCCGCGATGATGAAGATGCAGAAGATCGACATCCAGACTCTCGAACTGGCTGTGGCGGGTCAGTAAGGGGGCCCCCACCGCGAGCCTTTGGCTCGATGACCGCTGGGTCAACGGGGAGTCTGGGCGGGACTTCGGAGCACGAAGAGCCTAACTGGTTGCAAGTCCCAACGCGCCCGGGGCCGTGTGACTTCGCCCCTCGAGGCAGCCCGTGGTGGGCAGCCATAAGTTGGCCGGAAGTATCAACACTCCCAGGGACTCAACATGGAAACCGAACTGGAGACGATTCGTGCCTGGTTCGCCTACATCGCCTATGCGCGTCGCGGTTACCTTGAGACGCTCGCGAAGCTACCTCCCGCAGAGCTAGCCCGCGACCGGGGTGCGTCGTTTCCCACCCTTGTCGACATCTTCGCACACTCTCAAGGCGCCCTCTACTTCTGGATGAAAAGCTGCGCGACCTTTCCGTTCCCGGCGCAGGAGGATGACTCCGGCGGTCCACCCACTATCGACGTGTTGAGGAAGGACGAGACGTACATCCAGACCCAGATCCAGAGGGTGATGGCGGAACTGACCGACGCGAACCTCTCGCGTACCATCTTCAGGGAGAAGGGGAGGGGGTCGGACCACGACTGCCACATCCCGGTACGAGAAGCGCTTTGGCACCTGGTGGAAGAGGAACTCCAGCATCGTGGTGAACTCAATGCTCTCCTCTGGCAAATCGACGTCAATGCGCCGGTCGTCAGCTGGGTCAAATGGGCCCACACGGTGGGCCGCGTCAAGGACCCACCGTCGTAGCGGGAGCCGGCTGCCGTCTTGACCTTCGTCCCGGGCCCGGGTCGTTCAGCCATTCCGCTGAGGCGTTTGCGCGAATCGCCTCTCGCACCCAGCAGTCCTTGTCGCTGCTGTTTTCCATAGTTCGCACTTGATGATAGCCGGACTCAGGGTTTAGGGAGAGTTAGACCGTGACCTCACGAGCCAAGACTGGCGGACAGGGTTCGAAGCCTGAGAAACCCGATAGTGAAACAATCCTCGCCTCCCTCGCTTCGCTCCGTAGGTTGGCGGTTGTCAAGCAACGGCTCGGCGGGACGGCCCCGCGGAAGGCTTCCAAGGAGTCAATTCTCTCAGTCGTCCGGGACCTGGCCTACGTCCAGTGGGACCCGGTACCGATTGTTGCTCCTTCGCACATCCTCTCGTTCTGGGCGAGGGTCGGAGACTTCCGCCTCTCGGACCTGGACGACCTCCTCTGGAAGGAACGAAAGCTCGTCCAGCACTGGATTCCGTTCGCGGCCATCGTTCTGGCCGAAGACTACCCCCTTTACGGCTCACTCATGCACCGCTACCCGGACTCCCTTTCCCGGTCTTGGGGAAAGCAACGCGATCAGGCTCGCGAGTTTCTCGACAGCCATGTGGATCTACGAAGGAAGGTACTTCGAACGCTGCGCCAGGGTCCGCTCGGGATCGATCAGTTCGAGGACCACGCCGCGACGCTTCGAAACGAGGGAGATTGGGGTTCGGCGAGCGACGTTTCGCTCATGCTCTATCACCTGCTCATGAGCGGCGAAGTGATGGTCGTCAGACACGACGGAGCCCAGAACGTCTGGGGACTCGTGGAGAGATTCCTTCCCGAGTGGGGAGGCCGGCGTGTCCTATCGAAGGAGGACGCGGAATGCGCGGCGGCGGAACGAGCGATTCGGGCCCTGGGGACGGCCACTCCCCGGGAGGTCCACCTCCACTACATTCGCGGCTGTTACGAGGACCTGCCGGGGGCGTTGGGACGGCTCTGCGAGCGCTCGCTCATCCATCGCGTCGTAGTCGACGGGTCCGCCGGGCGGCAAGAAGAGCGATACGTTCACGACGGGGATGTTTCCTTGCTCGAGTCGTTGGACTCGGGGTT
>JASHYQ010000231.1 GCA_030042955.1 Thermoplasmata archaeon | reverse complement strand
TAGGCCGACCGACCCCTGGACGAGCTGCGCCGCATACGTCGTGGGCGAGAGGAGGGCCGCCGTCTGGGCCCAGCCCGGGAGACTCGAGAGCGGGTAGTAGACCGGCGGGATGACGGTCAACCCGAGCGAGATGAGCGGGCTGAAGACGTACACCTCGCGGACGTCCTGGAGGTACGTGGCCAGCATGAAGGCAAGCGCGCAGGCGAACGCCCAGACCAAGACGAGCACGCACGTAAGGACCACGACGCTGACCGGGGTCGCCCACCCTTCCCCCACGTAGATCGCAGCGAAGACCGCGACCCCGGGAACCGAGTAGACGAACTCGCTCAGCGCCATTCCGGCCACGTAGGTCGGCGCCTCGACCGGGGAGGCGACCACGACGTCCTGGAGCTTGAGGTCGTGCCGGTAGTGGGTGAGGTCCGACTGGAGTCCGGTCCCGACCGAGAGCATGGTGAGGATCATCCCGCCCATCACGCCGTACTCGAGCAAGGCGCCGCGCGACACGATGTAGATGAAGAACAGAAACGCGAGGGGGGAGGCGAGGATGTCCAAGAGGTAGAGCGGTTGGGTCCGGATCGGGATGAACCCGTTCATCTGGACGAACGTGAGCAGCGAGCGGAGCCGGTGACGTTCCGTCATCCCTCCTCCTCGGACTCGAGCGGCGCGTCGGCCTCGATCGAGCTTCCGACCACCTCGAGGAAGATGTCCTCGAGGCTGACCGGTCCCATCGAGACGCGGACGCCCTGCTCGAGCGCCTTCCGCGCGAGGTCCCGGGCGTCCTCCTCCCTTGCGAACACGAGGTAGCCGCCCTCCACCTCGGCGACCCGGCCATACGGCGCGAGCTCCTCCCGAGGGAACGGCTCCTCGACCATCACGCGGTACGGGTAGCGCACCCGGGCCCGGAGGTCCTCGGGCGTCCCCTCCAGCCGGAGGCGTCCCTTCTCGACCAGCGCGAGGCGGCTCGAGAGCGCCTCCGCCTCATCGAGGTAGTGGGTCGTCAGGAGGATCGTCCGATTCTCTCGGATCGTGCGACGGACGGCCTGCCAGACCTCCCGACGTGCGATCGGGTCGAGTCCAGTGGTCGGTTCGTCCAGGAATAGGACCTCGGCATCGGAGGCGAGGACCATGGCGCAGAGGATCCGGCGGCGGAGCCCGCCCGACAGGCGGGAGACGAGCCGCTTGGCGTACTCAGTGAGCGAGAGCTCCTCGAGCGCCTCCTTCGTCCGACGACGGGCCTCGGCGGGCTCCATCCCGCGCATCTTCAGGTAGAGGTAGACCACCTCCTGCGTGCGAAGGAAGTAGAGGGGCCGAGCCTCTTGGGGCACGCACGCGATCCGAGCGCGGATCTCGGAGGTTCGGCTCGTCACATCCATCCCGAGGACCTCGAGCCGGCCCGAGGTCAGCGCGAGCTGGGTCGCGGCGATCCGCACAAACGTGGTCTTGCCGGCGCCGTTCCGCCCGATCAGTCCATAGACCCGACCCTTCGGGACCTGCAGGGT
This sequence comes from Thermoplasmata archaeon, assembly GCA_030042955.1. Lineage (GTDB taxonomy): Archaea > Thermoplasmatota > Thermoplasmata > Lutacidiplasmatales > UBA184 > Lutacidiplasma. The sequence continues at coordinate 8,218 of JASHYQ010000231.1, read as the reverse complement.
CAGGTCGTCCAGCGCCGGGGTCGCCCCCTTCGAATGCGGGTAGACCTTCCCGAGATGGTCGGCGGAGAGCGCGAAGTCGGGCACGGGGGCCGCCACGCCGCGGGCGGCTCTTAACGGTAGAGGCGAGGACTAGCTCAGGACCTCGTCGAGACGTCCGGCCGCACGGGCGCGGTGGATCTCTTGGGCGATCCGACGGCCGGTCGAGAGGCCCGGCTCGATGAGGTCGGCGTACGGGCTCCCCGAGATGAAGAGGTTCGTTCCGGCGACGATCCGCGACGAGATCTCGAAGACCTTGAACTCGAGCTCCTCGGTCATGATCCCCTCAACGCAGAACGGACCGACCATCCCGCCGAACAGCTCGATCGACCGCTCCACGACCCGGGCCGCGAGGTCGAAGGCCTCCGGGAGCAGGCTCTCTCGGAGCACGACCGGTACGTTGCCCGTGACGACGAACGTCGGGCGAATCCCCGCCTGCAAGAGCTCTTCCTGCGCGCCGAGCTTGTACAGCTCGTCGATGTTCGCCTCGTCCCGGCGGTCCATCCCGAGCAGCTCCAGCGAGCCGGTCCCGACACGGTACCCGCGGTCGGAGATCGGCGAGTAGAAGAAGTGCATGTAGTAGCGCGTGCCGAGGACGTACTCCTGGATCACGTAAGGTCCGGTCGGGTGGAAATCGGCAAGCGCCGCCCGGTTCTTGGCCAGGAAGTACCCCTTCCCGCCTTTCGCCCCGTAGTACTTCAGGATGACCGGACCGTCGACCTCGGAGGCATCCTCGTAACGCTTCGGCATCGGACAGCCGGCCGACTCGAGCCACTCCCGGGACTTCCTCCGGTCGGACTCCCACTCGATGACCGCCCGGTTCCCGAAGACCGGCACGTCGAGCCGGTTGAACTCCTGCGCCCCGAGATACTCGACGAACGAGCCGTGCGGGATGATGATCACCCCGGCGTCCCGGAGGCGGTCCTGGACGGCGGGCAGGTCCTTGATCGTCGGGACCGTGAGGAACCGGTCGGGGCGCGCGAGAGGGAAGGCGTCATAGAATCGAGGAGGCGAGCCGCTGGCGATCCCGAGCGTCGGGAACCCCTCCAGCCGCGCTGCGTGGAAGATCTGGAGGGACGAATGAGAACAGAGGGTCGCAATCGTCGGAGTCCGGCCGCTCAAGCAATCGAGGCGAGCAGGAGAGGCGAGAGAAGTCCCCATACGGGGCGTTGACAAGTGGTTTACATATCCTTTACGCGGGCGGTCGCCCGTCCGAGAGGCTAGGCGTCCTCGAGGTCCCAGTACCACTTGACCTTCCGAGCTCCGGCCTCGGCCAAGCGACGGCGGACCTCGGGGTCGACCGACGGGTCCCGCAGGACGCTCCGGACCTGCTCGGGGTCTGCGTTCACGACGCGGTCTTGGATCCCGGCGCTCTCGAGCAGCGGTCGAAGGGTCTCGGGGGAGTACTGCCAACTCTCCTCCCGCCGCCGCAGGGCGACGCGACTCGACCCCGGGATCCGGTGCACGCCGAACTGTTCGGCCGCGCGGTGGAGCTCGTCGGCGGTGCGGCGGAGCTCCTCCCCCACCTGCTGCTCCTGCTGGCGGAGCGCGTCGAACCGGTCAACGAGCTGGGCGAGCCGGGCCTCGTCCGTACCGGGGACGGCGCGGAACTCGGGGCACCGGGACTGGAAGTCGCATCGGCCGCAGTGACGCCCGGGGGTCGGTTCGAACGCCTCGGTCCGGATCCCGTCCACGACGGTCCCGAGCCGGTCGTGCAGGGCGGCGAGCGCCTCGCGGGGTCGGGGCGGGACCCGGTGAGGGGTCAGCGAGCGGAGGTGGTAGAGCGTGAGGCCCTCGACCGGCTCGGTGTAGTTGTTCTCGACCAGGACCTGGTAGATCGAGAGCTGTTCGGAGGAGCGGGCGTCCTCCCCGCTCAGCTCGCGCGATGTCTTGTAGTCGACGATCTCGAGGCCTCCGTCGTCGGTCCGGTCGATCCGGTCAATGTAGCCGTGGATCGGGATCCCGTCCCATCGTGCCTCGAGGTGCTCCTCGACCGCGACCGGCCGGGGCGGCTCCTTCACGAACTGCCGATAGTACCGAAGGAGCAGGTCGCGGCCGAGCGCCTTGTACCGCGCTTCCTCCTCGGGAGACGCGTACCCCTCCGACAACCATGCCCGGTCGTAGGCGGCGAGCAGCTCTTCGCTCGTGATCGGGCGAACGGCCGAGGGCTCCGCGCCCTTCGAGTGCCACTCGTCGAGGGTCCGTTGCGCGTCGCCCGCCGCGAGGCGACGCGCGCCGGGGACGAGGAGTGGCCGGACGAGGTCCTCGAGGACCGTGTGGATGACGCGCCCGAACGTGAAGTATCCCCGCGGGGTCTCCGGAAGACGGTCTACGTACAGGAACTTCCAGCGAAGGGGGCACTCCGCGTAGGTGTGGTACGAAGAGTAGCTGAGTGGAACGGTCGAGGCCACAGGGTCGCAGCGGCCCCGGAGTTCATGTGGTTTTCCGGGGCATCGGTCAGGTTCGTGCGCGGGCCGAATCTACCTTGGCTCGACCGGCCGGAAATCCCTGGCTAGCAGCCCGAAGGAGACCTCGTCGTGCCACCGACCGCCCCGGAAGAGGACATCTCGCTTCCGGCCCTCCCGCTTGAACCCCAGTTTGCGCAGGACTCTCATGGACCGCGGATTGAACTCGAATACCGAAGCATCGATCCGATGCATCGCGAGGTCCCGAAACGCGAGCCGGCAGATGGCGGAAGCTGCTTCCGACGCGTACCCCTGGTGCCAATACTTCGGCGCCAGCCAGTAGCCCATCCATCCGTGGCCGTTGTCCCAATCCGGGACCTCAAGGCCGATGCCTCCTACGTGAGTGCGGCCGTCGCGCAGCGTGATGGCGAGATTCAGGTTCTCTCCCTTCGATGCCGCTCTCCGTGAGCGCTTCACCCACGCCACCTCCTCCGGTCGCTTGTACGGCCTATGCCGGCTTGCCAGCGGACGAAAGACGGCCGGCTCGTTGATCCAGCGGAGCAGGAAGGGGACGTCGGCCAACTCCGGAAGTCGAAGCGCGAGCCGCTCCGTCAGGAGCGGGAGCCGTACGCTCGCGAGCCTACCGCTGAGAGAGACCATCGCCCCTCGACCCTCGAGCTACAGAATATCCTTCCGGGGGGCAAGACGTGGCGAGGAACGCGAGCGGGACCCCGGGGGCAACGTCGAGGGCGGGCGACAGGTCGCGACGGACGCTCCTCGCGCGGCGGGGGCGTGGGCGGGTCTAGTGGCCGCCGGCGGCCGCGTCGATCACGAGCTCAGGAGCGGCTTCGCTGGGGAGCGTGCCTCGGGCCTGCGGGTTGGTAAGGTTCTTGGGGAGTCCGAGGAGATCGAGGAGCTCCTTGTAGTGGTTGCGGATCGTCACCGGAGTGACGTTCGCGACCGCTGCGATCCGGTCCTGGCTGCGCGGCTCGCCCATGAGGTTCGAGGCGATGTAGATGATGGTCGCGAGGATCCCGTTGGGGAGCACCCCGCTCGTGGAGTAGACCTGTTCGACCTGCTCGAGGAGCGAGAGCACCTTCTGGCGGACCTCCTTCGAGAGGTTCAGGTCCTGCGTGAAGCGGACGAGGTAGTCACGCGGCTCGACGGGCTTCAGGCCGAGCTTGAGCTCGCGGGCGAGCAGCGTGTAGGCGCGTCCGACCTCGATCTTGGTCGCCTTCGAGTGAGCGATGATCTCCTTCATCGTCCGCGGGACGTGGCATTGCCGGCACGCCGCATAGACGCTGGCCGCAACGAGCGCGACGATCTTCTTTCCACGGGTCGCCTTGTGCTCGAGGGCCCGCCGGTAGATGTAGGTCGCCGACTCCTTGACCTCTCGCGAGAGGCCGAGAACGCCCGCCAGGCGGTTGAGTTCGCCGAGCGCGACCACGAGGTTCCGCTGGTGGGTCCGTGCGGCGCGCAGCCGATGATTCAGCTTGCGCAGGTGGTAGAACTTGAGGGACGTGTTCCGGGAGAGGGAGTTCCCTTGGAAATCCCGGGTCGGAACGCCGATTTCGCTGAAGAGACCCTTGTCGGGCATGAGCGGGGAGATCACCGGGCCCCAGCCGCGCGCTTCCCGGCCCGTGTCCTCCTTCGAGCCGCGCTGGCCGCGGTCGCTCACCAGGGCGCTCTGGTCGACCACGAGGCCGCAATCGGCGCAGACGATCTCGCCTCGGATCTCGTCCCGGATCAGGTGGGACGACCCGCAGTTCGGGCAGATATCCGAAGAGGGAGGGGCGGAGACCCCGGGAGTGGCCGCACCAGCCGCCCGGCTGGGGGTCTTGGTCGAGGTGGAATGCGCGCGCAGGGCGCCGGTGGACGCAGTCGATGCCTTCATAGCTTCTACGGGCGCTAATCGCCCGGTCGTATTTATAGTCTTTTCCGATTTCTGTCGCGCTTGTTGGTTACACGTGCTACACCATGCGCTGGCGTAGCATGGTCCGGGAGGGTCGCCTTCGCCCTCTGTCGTGAGATCGGTCGGAACCGGGGGTCGCCCCAGCGAGAGGCTGACGCGGACCCGAGCCGAAACCGGCCCTCGAGCCTCGTGCCGTCGGGCCGGCCCCCCTCTCAGGCGCGCTGGCCGAACGCCCACCCTTTCTTGTCGATGACGTCGAAGAGGTTCCCGTCCGGGTCCGCCAGCGTCACAAAGTCGAGTCCGTCCTCGGCGGGTTTCACGAGGGTCGCCCCGAGACGGAGGAGCCGCTGAACCTCCTTCCCGGGAGCGAGGGAGTAGAGGTCCAGATGAAGGCGGTACTCGTCCGAGGGTCCCTCGGAGGAGAGGTTGAGCGAGAGGTTGGGTCCGACCCCCTGGGGATCCTTCAGCACGACCCCGTCCTTCGTCGCGGGCTCGCGGGGAACGTAATGGAGGGCGGCCCGCCAGAAGGCGGTCATCTTCTCGAGGTCCGTGCAATCCAGGACGATGGACCCGACCCAGACCGAGGGCTTCTCCACCGAGACGTGCTGCTTGGCCGGCATCGACGTCCTCCTCCGCCGCCTCCCGTATCCACCGGCATTGGAAGACCTTTCGCTGACCCCACGACGAGGCTATCGAGGGTGGAACCCTGAGGGTGCGTGCACCGAGGGGTCGAGGTCGGCATCTACCTGCGGCCCGGCCTCGAGGACGACAACTTCGTGGCGAAAGCCCTTGGCAACCTCGCCGCGTTCCGACTTCAGTCCGAACGGAAGGAGCACCTCGACTGGCAGGTCCTCCGGGTTCAGGGCTCGGGAGGGCACCACCATTATCGCCTGGTGGTGCGCCACCCGGAACGGGCGCTCGACCTCGGCTTCGGCGCCGCGCTCGAGGCGATCTTGAAGGACCTATCGAACGAGTCGGTCGAGCAGCTCCACGAACGGCTGGACACCGCCGAACGGTCGGGGCTCTCGCCGGTTCCCCTTCGGCCGGTCCACGAGGAGGTCGACTACTGGCGCGACGACTTCTGGAAGTGGCTCGGCTGATCAGGCGGCGGTCGCGGTGAAGGTGCAGCCCCGGCGGGCGTGCTTCGTCGGGTCCGGTTTCGAGACCTCCCAGCGGTGGCCGAGGCGGCTCTCGAGGATCGAGCGGAGGAGCTGGGGGCACATGACGCGCCCGATCTCGGGAGAATCCTCCGTGCAGGCAAAGCACCCGGTGACCCGAAGGCTGAGCGGGCGCTCCTTGAGGACGGCGAGGTGGCCCATCGTGTGCGTCTCGTAGTACTGCGCGAGCGAGGCTCCTACCTCGGCGGGGGTCGAGCCATCGACCTCCTTGGCGATCTCCCGGCCGAGCTGCCGAGCGATGGTCTCGATCAGCTCCGGGAGGTGGAGACGGAACTCCTTCACGCCGGAGGCCCGCATGCCCAGCTTGGCGATCTCCTTGAGCCGGAGGAACGGAACCCCCTCCTTCCCCGCGACGACCGGCAGCACCGCCGTCGGCGGGTTCTCGAGCTCGACGAACCGCGCCTCGGCGCGCTCGGCGGGCATCCAGAGCCGGCGGTGGTAATCCCGTGCGAGCTGGGTGAACATCGGAGCCGACGACCAGAGGGCGACCTGCTCGTCGACCGTCGGGCCGAACCCGTCCTCGCCCGAGACGAACACGAGGGCCCCGCTGCGGTCGATGACCACCGCGCGGCTCACCACGGGCCCGTTGGCGTGGCGGAGCTCGGTGAAGGTGGCGAAATGCTTGGCCGCCCCGAGGTTCGGCGGGAACACCTCCGTCACGACCTTCACCTTCACGCCCCGATGCTGGGCCTCGCGCAGCGCCCGGTCGACCCCGCCCTCGAGAAAGCCGCCGAGCGTCAACCCGCCGGCGCTCACCAGCACCTGGTGCTCGGCCATGCCGAGCCGCTTCCGCAGAAAGCGATGGATCGTGGAGCTCCCCTCGAGGACCGCGAACTTGCGTGGGTCGTGGTCGTCAAACTCGGTCCGGCTCTCCTCCCAGTCCGCGAGGACCTTCTCGCGGTCGGCCTCGAGGCGCTGCACCCGCGCGGCCGCCCGACGGATCCATCGGTCGACGAGCTGGGCGGGCGGGAGGGCGGCGAACCGCTGGGGTCGCCCTCCGGTCGCGATCAGCAACCCGTCGTCGGTGAGCTGCTTGATGAACCGGTACGCCTCGACGCGGTTGACGGCGGAGAGGCGCGCGAGCTCGCTCGCGGTCTGGGGACCGGCCCGGCAGGCGGCGAGGTAGACGCGCGCCGGCTTCTCGGCCACTCCGTGTTCGACCAGAAGTTGAGCTAGGCCCGAACCCGGTCGTGCCACGGAAGCACTAGGCGGGGGGCCGATAAAAGGAGGGGGGAGAGGGCTCCGCCCCCTAGAGGGCGGCCTGGAAATCCTCGATGGTGAGGGGGTACTCGACCTCGGCGCCGTTCGCGCGCGCCCGGAGCACCTCGCGCGCGAGGAGCCAGTAGACGGTGGCGAGCGCCACGCGCCCCTTGTTGTTCGCCGGGATGACGAGGTCGACGTCCCGGGTCTCGTTGTTGACGTCGCACAGGCCCACGACCGGGATCCCAATCGAGACCGCCTCGCTGAGCGCCTGCTGGTCGGTGGCCGGGTCGGTCACGAAGAGGACCTTCGGCTCGAAGTACTCGAGGAGGCTGGGGTTCGTGAGGCAGCCCGGGACGAACCGCTCGGCGAAGGAGACCGCCCCCGTGGTCTTCGCAAACACTCGGACCGGCTTCTGGCCGTACTGGCGCTGGCTGACGACGAGGATCTTGTCGGCCGGGTAGAGCGAGAGGAACTTCGCCGCGAATCGGATGCGGCGGTCGGTCTCCCGAACGTCGAGGACGTGGAGACCGTCGAAGCGGACCTTGTGGACGAATCGGCGCATCGAGGCCGACTTCTGCTGGGTCCCGATGTGGACCCCGGAGGTAAGGTACGTTTCCTCAGGGACCAGGAGCTCGCCGGGCCGGATGTCCTGACCGTCGGAGGGCACCGCCTGCTCCTCGACCATCACTTCCTCCTCCGGCATGGGTTCAGGGACCGTGGACGCGGGCGAGCCGCAGGAGTTCATTTAGCTTTGCCACCCTCTCCCCGCCGAGGACCCCGCATTTCAGCCCCCGCGCCCCCGTTCCCAAGGCGACGTGGGCGAGCCAGCCTTCGGGGACCTCCCCCGACCGGTGCGACGTGATGGTCGCCTGCCCGTCCTGGCGGGCGAGGTCGACGGTCCGTAGGGTCTCGGTGAGGGTGCCGACCTGGTTGACCTTGACCAGGACCGCGTTGGTCGAGTGCTCCGCGCTCCCGGTCTGGAGGCGCTCCGCGTTGGTGACGTAGAGGTCGTCCCCGACCACGAGGGTCCGGTCGCCGACCGCGCGAGTTACCGCCGCGAACCCCCCGAACGACTCCTGCTCGATCGGGTCCTCCAAGTAGCGCAGGCCGTACTTGTCCACGAGCTCCGCCACAAAGGCGACCTGACCCGGAGGGTCGAGGGTCCGGTCCTTGTAGTGATACTGGCCCCCGTCGTAGAACTCACTTGCGGCGAGGTCGAGGCCTGGGTGCACCTCGGTGTGGAGCTCGTCGCGCGCGCGGGCACAGGCGGCCGCGAGCAGTTCCAGCGCCTCGACGTTCCCGATAGCGGCGACCCAGCCTCCCTCGTCCCCCCGCCCGAGGGCCGCGGCCGGAAACCGTCGGTGCAGTTCCTCCCCGAGGATCGAGTGGACACGGAGCGCCGCTTCCACGCTCCGCGCCGGGTCGCGGTCCGTAGCGAAGGCGATGAACTCCTGGATGTCGGGCCCGCCGATCGCGTGCTTCCC
>JASHYQ010000024.1 GCA_030042955.1 Thermoplasmata archaeon | reverse complement strand
CCGACGCGCTCACCACCCCCTACCACGCGGTCGTTCACCGCGCGCAGGTCCGGGAGGGAGAACGGGTCGCCGTTGTCGGATGCGGCGGGGTCGGGATCAACGTGGTCCAGTTCGCCGTGGGTGCCGGCGCCCAGGTCGTGGCGGTCGACCTCAACGACACCAAGCTCGAGATGGCGCGCCGGCTCGGGGCCGTGGAGACGATCAACCCAGGGGGCCTCGAGGACCTCGGCAAGGAGGTCCGACGCCGCTGGGGGGACGGAGTCGACGTCGCGTTCGAGGCCGTCGGGAGCCCGCCGACAATCGCCCTTGCGTTCACCACCCTCCGTCGCGGGGGGCGGCTCTGCCTCGTCGGGTACAGCAGCGCCCCGGCCGTGCTTCCCGCCCCTAAAGTGATGTTCCTCGAGTACTCGATCGTCGGGTCGCTGGGATGTCGACCCGGGGATTATCCCCGGGTCGTCGATCTCGTGCGCCGGGACCGGGTCCAGCTCGACCCGGTCGTCACGGGCCGCGTCTCGCTCGGACAGATCGGGACCGCCGCCGACCGTCTTCGCCAAGGGGTCGGGTTCCGCACCGTCGTCCTGCCCTAGCCCGGGATGCATCGACCGGACAGGCCCGGACCTCCCCGCGGGGGCGACCCCGCCAGCTCGAGCTAAGCCGGGGCCGGGACGGGGACAAGCTCCGGGCGAGGGACCCGTCGAGGCTCGGCGGCCGACCCCTTCGGTGGGGCGAGGAAGACCGTGACGATGGGGGACTCCTCCTCCGCGCCCTCGGTCCGGCGGAACCGGACCTTGCCCTCCTCGACGAGCGCCTGGAAGAGGTGTTGCACCAGGTCGGGCGGGAGCCCGAGCTCGCGGGCCCAGGCCCGACCCCTCTCGAGGACGCGTCGCTGCTGCTCTTGGTCCGTCAATCGACGCTCGCGGGGGAACCGCATCCGGAGGGCCCGTCCGGCCGCGTCCAGTCTCGCGGCCAGGAGCAGGACGATCGTTCGGTCGATGCTCTCGATCTCGCGGCGCACGCGCGTGAGCGGGTCGGGCTCCGGAGGGTCCGGCTTCATTGCGGGTCCGTAGCGGAGGGACGCCGAAGCCCCTTGTCCCGTACCGGTACGGGGTCAGGCTGACCCGACCCGGAGTTCATGGCGGCCGTGGAGCTCGTCCTGGCCTCCAACTTCGACGACGCCCTCCCCGACCGAGTTGCGGAGCTTCCCGTCCGCGTCTTCTTCGGAGGCTTTCCGATTTCGCTTACCGGGGCCGGTCGCCCCCCGTTCATTCTCCCCGAGGTCGACCGGGAGGGGTTCCAGCGCCATCTCCGGGTCATCCATCGGGGAGGGCGGCAGTTCTACGCCACCGTGAACAGCAACGACCTCGGCCTGCACGAATACCGGACCGGTTACCTCGAGGCCTTCCTCCGCGAGGTGGCCGACCTACTCGACCTCGGCGTGGATGGGCTCGTCATCGCAATCCCGGCGCTCATGGAGGCGGTACACCGGGCGTACCCCGACGTCCCGATGACGGTCTCCTCGTTCGCTCGGATCCGGTCGGTGAGCCAGGCCGAATACTTCCTGCGACTGGGGGCTGACACGGTGGTCCTCGAGGAGGGGAACCGGGACTTCGACCTGATCGAGGGTCTCGTTCGGGCCGGGGCGCGTGTGGAGATATTGACCAACCAGACCTGCATCCGGGAGTGCCCGTTCCGGGCGCACCATCTGAACACGAGCTCCCTCTGCTCCCAGCCCGGCGGGGACCAGCTCTGGTTCGAGTTCCCGATCCTGGAGTGTGGCCTCGAGGTGGTCCGGGACCCCCGGAAGCTGATCTCCTCGATCTGGGTGCGTCCGGAGGACCTCGCGACGTACGAGGACGTGGGCGTCCACCGCTTCAAGATCTCCGGCCGAAACCGCTCGACGGAATGGCTCGCCGGGGTAGCCGAGGCCTACGCCCGGCGGCAGTACCACGGTAACCTGCTGGACATCCTGAGCTTTGTCCAGGTCAAGGGCCCGTCGAACGCCCTCGCTACGCTCTCGGAGCGGGGCGTCGCACCGGAGGTCGTTGAGCCGCTTCGGACGGCGTTCGCGGGGTTTCAGAGCGTCGTAATCGACAACGACGCGTTTCCGCCGGGGTTCCTGCGACGGATTGCTGCGACCGATTGCACCCATCGTTCGTGCGACGAATGCGGGTACTGCGGGAGCGTGGCCGAGAAGGTCGTGCGGATCGGAGGGCAACCCCCGTCGAGCTACCAGCCCCCCTCCCAACTTCCCTCGCCGCTCGGGCTCCTCGCCGACTTCGGAAAGCCCATACCGATGGCAGCCGAGGGCGGTAGGACCCGCCTTCCCCCCACTTGAGAAGACGGATGCCCCTCGGCAACGGGGGGTCCGAGGGGACTCGAAGACCACCCTGCCGAAGGTGGACTCACGTCGGGGCGTCAGCGGACGGCTGGCCGGAGGCGAACCTCTCGGCAGGGGCCGTCGCCCGAACGGTGCGGCGACTCGGCTGGCCGAGGGTAGGCCCGAGGACCCGCAGGATGTACGAGTTGTCGAAGATATCGTTCAGCGCCCGTGCTTTCCCGTCCGCAAAGACCTCGCCCGCATGCCACTTGGAGCCAAAATGCACCAAGGCCATCAGCACGGGTAACACGTCCTGGCCCTTCTCCGTCGTCGTCCACCTGGTATAGTTCCGACGGACCTCGGCCCGAGCGATGTACCCCTCGCGCTCCAGCTCGTTGAGGCGCATCGCCAGCGTCCGCTTGGTGATGCCGGGGGTCATGCGCATCATCTCGTTGAACCGTTGGGCCCGGTAGAGCGCGATGTCCCGGAGCACCAGGAGGGACCATCTTCGCCCGAGGATCCCCAGGCTCGCCTGTACCGGGCAGGTCTCGAAATCGACCTTGAACTTGACCGGGGTGGGCGAGAGAGGCCGCTCCATGGAGACCGTCCTACTTTCGTTCACCTGCCGGTTCATAACCCTTGCATCCTTTATCTCCTCCCGGCGAGGTCCCGCGGGGGGATGACGTTCCAGGGCCCCTCCGCGGTATCCATCGCTCGAAGCGCGGCTCCCCGAGGCGCATGAAAGCCACCCCTCGGACGCACGCTCCACAGCCCGTCGCGATCGATGTGCGCTTGGACAGCTGGCTCCGGGAGTTCGGTCCCCGAGGAAAGGAACGGGTCGAGGCCGATTCGGTTGAGCATCTCCTTGACCAGCTCGAGGAGCGCTACCCGCGTCTCCGGTTCAAGCTCCGGGACGAAACGGGGCAGCTCCGTCGGTACGTTCGGGTCTTCGTGGATGCCGAGGACGTCAGCGGGACGACGGGCGTGGCCACTCCGTTGACCGGCGCCCGCACCGTCGAGATCCTTCACTCGATCGCCGGAGGGTAAGGAGATTGGGAACATGGAGAAGAACAACAAAGTGCGGGTCTTAGTGGGAACGAGAAAGGGTACCTACGTCGTCGAGGGCGACCGGGCGCGTAAACGCTGGAAGGTAGGCCCCGTGGCCCACGAGGGAAGCGAGGTCTACCACGTGGTCGCCGACCCGAGGCATCCGGGCGACCTCTACGCCCTCGTGAACAGCACGTTCTGGGGTCCCATGATCCAACGCTCCCGCAACTGGGGGAAGACCTGGAAGGAGGTCGCGACCCCCATGACCCCGGTCAAGAAGCAACGCCAGCCGAACTACGATCAGTCGAAACCATGGGCGCCGGTCAACAACCTCTGGCACATGGAGCCGGGGCTCCCGAGCGAGCCGAGCACCCTCTACCTCGGGGCCGACCCGCACCTCCTGTTCCGCTCCCCGGACCTCGGGTCTACGTGGGAGCCGATCGACAGCATCAACCAGCACCCCGACCGGAAGAACTGGAGCCCCGGGGCCGGGGGAGCCTGCCTGCACACGATTCTCATCGACCCCCGCGACGCGAAACGCTTGTACATCGGAATGTCCTCGGTCGGAACGTTCCGGTCGGAGGACGGCGGAGCGACCTGGAAGCCGACGAACAAGGGCGTGGAGACCCCGTTCCTCCCGGTCAAGTATCCCGAGACCGGACAATGCGTCCACCATGTGGTCGCTGACGCGGCGGAGCCGGACACGTTCTACCGACAGGACCACGGCGGCATGTACGTCTCGCACGACCGGATGGACCACTGGACCCGGATCGGCAAGCCGCTGGGCGACGACTTCGGGTTCTGCGTGACTTCCTCTCCGACCGCCCCTGGGAAAGCCTATTTCGTCCGTCTGAACGGAATGGCCCGCGTGACGGGAGAGGGACACTTCCAAGTCTACGAGTGGAACGACAAGACGCGCAAGTGGCGGAAGTTGCTCTCGCCGACGGCGTTCCCTGGTCACTTTGGGGTGCAGCGCGAGGGGATCGCGACCGACGAC
>JASHYQ010000230.1 GCA_030042955.1 Thermoplasmata archaeon | reverse complement strand
ACTACGCGTTCGCGATCGCCGGCGGGATCTACTTCTTCAGCGAAGCGACCCTCCCGTGGGTGGGGATCGCCCAATCGTTGGGCGTGGCCGCGCTCTTTACCCTCGCCACGCTCAGCGTCGCGTTCTGCGTCAGCGCCTTCATTCGTTCCCCGGCCGCCGGGGTCCTCATCACCATCCTCGCGCTCTACGTCGGGTTCACCACCCTCGAGAACGTGGCGGAGCTCGCGGGTCTCGAGCCGTGGTTCTCCCTGAATTATGCGGGGGGCGCAATCGCCTCGGTGCTGAATACGGACTTCGCCCACGAGCAGTGGGTCCCCCTCGGCCGGAGCCAGTCCTACATCGTGTGGGCAGCCACCGTCCGCGAAGGCCTGGAGGTCATGGCGGGATATGTCGCGGCGTTCCTGCCGCTCAGCGTCTACCTCTACCACCAAAAGGAATCGACGGGGTGAACCATGAGCTCGTTCGAGGCTTCGAGCCTCTCCCAGTCCTTCCACGGAGGTCCGCCGGTCCCCTGGGACCTATCGTTCCGCTACGAAGGAACGAGGGCCATCGGGTACCTCGGACCGAACGGAGCCGGTACGACGACCACGTTGCATCTCCTGGCCGGTATCCCTCGCCCCACCTCAGGGCACGAGTCCCCGAACGGCATCGACCCGAGGACCAGTCGGAGGCGTGCGCTGCGGGACGTCGGGGCCCTCCTCGAGACGCCGGAGCCGTACCCGGCTCTCAACGTCCTCGAGGCCCTCGATGCGGTCGGCCGCGCAAGAGGGGTCCCCCGGGGCGACGTCGACCGCGATGTCGACCGGTGCCACCGCCTGCACGACCTCCAGAAGACGCGGGCCCGGCGGCTCGAACTTAGCCCGGCGGTCGCCTCCGTCGTCCAGTTCTCGAACACCTCCCGCGCGCTCGAAGAGGCGTACGCCAACCTGGTGCCACGGTCCGTAGAGGAGGCATGACCGAACCGCCCCAGGGCGCCGACGTCCCCGCCGTCGGATCACCCGCTCCGAAGGGAACGCCCGGCGCCGTCGGTCCGGCACCGAAAGGTCGTCCCCGAGGGTCGAAGGTGTTTCGAGGGCGCGCGCGAGCGTTCCGGCAAGACTATGTTCGCCGTCAGACGCTTCGCAGGAACCGGGTCGCGGACGTGGTGCTCGTGGCCCTGATAGTCGTGGGCGCGTACGCCATCGTGACCGAGCGTCCGGGCTACCTGCTGTCGACCCTTCGGTCGCTCGAATCCACTCCCGGCCCGGGCCCCCCCGTCGTGGTCCACTTCGGTACCCCCTCGACAGGTACGGTCAGCTGCACCGCCGGCGGGACCGCCTACACGGAGAGCGTCCCGTGGAACAGCTCGACGGAGACCCTCACCACCGGGGAGGTCTTCGTACGGCTCTACGAGGTCTGGGATGGAGACAACATCCCGGACCCCAATGCGGTGGCGAACGCGACGCCCTCGAGCCTCTGCGCGGGGACCCCCCCCGATGCTACGGCCCTCTGGTACATCGTTTTCGTGGCGCCGGACGGCACGAACCTTCTGACCTACACGGAGACCGGCGCCTGGAGCTCGGTCACCGGCGGGTCGACGAACCTCCCGATCTACGACGGGTCCGCTCTCGTGGTCGTGTCGTACGATTCCTTGGCAGGGACCGGCCGCGGTTTGGAAGTCGTCGGGTTTGCCGGGAGTTCCCCGATATCCGGGAAGGTACTTCTCTGACGGCCGCTCGCCCGGCAGACATGCCGGACAACCTAACGGCGCGCCCCGGGCCAGGAGCTGCCCCTCAGTCTACGCTCGGTCGATGGGGATTCCCTGCAAGGGAGGGGCCCCTTACGAAGTAATCTGACGCTGCGCGGCGGTCAGCAATGCGGGCCAACGTGGCAGTCGAAAGTGCCCCTCGGTGGTTGCAACAACCATTGCGCCCTCGACTACTGGACGGACGAGCCCTTCACCACGCCTGCCGGTTGGGCTCGTCGCGGCCTCTGGGGTTAGACGAACGACTTAGCTTGGCGCGACTTTCGTACGATATGCCTCACGACAGCAGGCGGGTCTACGCTACCCAAAGAATTCGAGTGTCCAGGAGGGTGCGGGCACGTGCGTCGTACGTCTTTGCCTGGTGCACGGACTACCGGAGCGACGATTGGAAGGTCTCGCGAGCCGGGACGCATCCCCGATTCCAGGTGGTGAGGCTGTCCCCCCGCCGGATACTCCGGATCCGGCTGACCGGCCGAGAGGGCCGAGATCCCGACGTGGCGGTTGATCTGATCCGGCTCGACCCTCCCTTTCGGTGGCACACGGACCAGATCGATGAGGAGGAACTCGAGGCCGTCGACTACCGCGTCACCGCCCTGGGACGGGATCGTTCCCGCCTGGACGTGTCCGTGACCGACCGGTGGATGACCCCCCACCACCTCTCCCGAGCCGAGACCGCCGAGCGGGTCAACGGAGCCTGGGACCGGTACATCGGGTTGATCGAGGCGCGATACCGGAGCGGCCTCCCCGCGAGGGGTTGAGGGAAGCCTGCGAGGCGCTGGGGGAGAAGTCGGTCTCTGAGGATTGTGTCGTCAGGGGTATCGGTCGTTGCGTCGTGAGGCGAGGACGGAAACCCGCTTGCAGCATGCAGAGGCCGGTTGAAGCCGCCGCGGCACCCCTCTATCGCGAGCGAGAACGTCGTCCGTGGACGGAACGGTCCCGTCGAGCGCCGAGAACTCGGTTCCTGACCACGTCCTCCTGCTCTACGTCTCGAACGACGTGGGTCTCGGTATCGACGACCATCGGCAGCTGCACCATGGCGTCGATCGGCGCATCCATTTCCGCTAGGTCACCGCCCTCGACGATGGCGATCACTGCCGGGCCCCCGAAGAGGGCGTCGGCACGAACCACCCCCGGGATCTTGCGGATCGCGCGGCACGCGGCTCGTGGGCCAGGGTTCTTCGTGGTAACAAACACGTACGCTTGAACGGTCATAATCTGCGCCACCTCGGAGGTCGGAGTGGCCCGCTCCATAATGCCTCATCGGCAGGCTGGCCTCTCGGTGACCGAGGGCGCTGGTGAGTGCAAGAGCCCTTCCAGCCACTTGGCGATGGTGAACTCGGTGTGGAGCCGTTTGTGGACCTCGGGCCGGGGACGTCCCCAGTTCAGGTTGGCGCAGGAGTGATTGCATGCCGGGTATCGACTCGAGGTCAGAAGCCCGCCTACTCGTGGCGGACGGGACCTAG
>JASHYQ010000229.1 GCA_030042955.1 Thermoplasmata archaeon | reverse complement strand
GGCGTACCGTTCGCGATCGTACCGTTCCGGTCGCGTGCGGCGCTCGCTCGAGCGCGGCCCTCCTGGTCCAGGATGGAGGCGTACCTGCAGGGCACCGATGCGAAGTTCTTCTACATGCTGGCCGCGGAGGCCGACGATCCCTCAGCGAACGCGCACGGCCGCATGATCTTCTCCGGGGGCGAGGACCCCGCGACCGGGAGCGCGGCGGGGCCGGCCGTCGCCTGGATGGTCCTTCACGGTCTCGTGAGCCAGGGCCAGACGATCGTCATCGAGCAGGGGATCGAGGTCTTTCGCAAGAGCCTCATCTTCGCGCGGGCGGACCTCAGGGAGGGCCGGCCGGTCCACGTGCGCGTGGGTGGCCACTGCGTGCCGGTGATCGAGGGCCAACTCGCACTGTGACCCCCGTGCGTTGTAGTGCCTCCGGGCGACCTGCCGGCGCGATCGTGGGGGCGAGCAGGCGGAGCCCGATAGCCGCGCGGAGAACGGCGCCTACCCCTCGGCGGGCGAGGTCACCCCGCGAACGTCGTTGAGGGTGTGCGCTACGAGAGCGTGCACGACGGATTCGGCCTTCTCCGGATAGGTCCACTTCCCCCTCCTCGCGACCTCGTGCGCCAGGTCCGAGAACAGGCGCCCGGTCTCCTCGAGGCTTCGGGCTAGGTCCCCCCGGTCGTACCGAGCGAACGTGCCCGGAAGCCGAGCGTGCACCTCGGGCTCGGCCCAGCGGTCGACGAAGCGGCCGCGATGCCATACATCCGCCCCGGGACCGTGCCGTAGGACGGTCTGCCACTCGATCATCCGGAGCAGGAGCAGCTTGAGGTAGCCGTCGCATACCATCTTGGCCGTCCACAGCTCCCCCCGACGGAGCTTCTTCGCCGCCCACGGTACGTGGTACCAGAAATCGGCCACTACGGCCTGGAACTGGTCCGCACTCGGGAGGGTCGGCGAGTCGCGCTCGAGGCGGCCGAGGAGCGCCGCCCGATCAGGGAGCAGGGCATCCTTGTCGAGAAGGACCTCGTACCCTCGGGCGAGAATGGCCAATCCGTCGGGAGTCTGGGCCACGAAGGCGAGCGCGGAGGATGGGAAGATCGCGAAGTCCACGTCCTTTCCGTCCGAGTACAAGACCCGTCGCTCCCGACTTCCCAGCACGGCCGTCGGTTCGACCGTGGTCAGGACGACCTCCCCGAATTGACCCACCCACTCGGCAGAGCCGAGGAGCTGTTCCGGCGCGTTGTGAAAGATCACCAGGTCCAGGTCGGACCACTCGTCCGCCGGCTCGTCGGTCCGGGCCTGAGAGCCGACAATGAGGGCCGCCCGGACCGCCGGCTCCCGGGTGGCCCAGGCGCGAAACCGCTCCACGAAGGGGCCGTACCAGCGTGCCCACATGTCCGCGCGAGCCTGGGCGGCGATATAGGCGAGCCCGCAGCGCGCTCTACGAGCGGGCGCGACCCACGCTGCACCGCCGTCTCACGTCCCGCGAGACTATCACGTTCGAACAGGCGAGCGCTACGGCACCGACCCGGAAAGGATGGTCATCAGCTTCCCGGCGTCGATGTTTCCTCCGGAGACGACCGCGACGCAGGTGGAGGGGTCCCGGGCGTCTCGTCGAGCCGCCGCGACCGCGGTACCCGCCGCACCCTCGGCGACGATGCGATGCCGCTCGAAGAGGAATCGTACGGCGGCGGCGCTCTCCTCGAGCGAAACGACCCGGGACTCCCTGACCAAGCCGTTCAGTCGGTCCCACATCTGGGGGAACACGCTCGACGCGCCGGAGCCGTCGACGAACGACGGCGTTCGGTGGACCTCGCTCGCCCTTCCGGCCTTGAGCGAGGCGGCGAAGGGAGCCGCCGTCTCCGGCTCGACCGCGATGACGCGAACGGAGGACTTGAGGGCCCGCAGCGCCGCCGCGATGCCGGAGATCAAGCCACCCCCGCCGATCGCGACGTAGACCGTCTCCAGATCGGGGAGGTCCTCGAACACCTCGAGGCCAATGGTGCCGTTCCCCGCGATCATGTCGGAGTGGTTGAACGGAGGGACGTAGAGCCTCTCCCTGAGCGGAGCGTAGACCCCGTTCAGGGTGATGTCCCAGACCTCGCTCCACGGAAGCTGGACGATCTCGGCCCCGAACCGCCGGATCCCCGAGAGTTTTGCCTCCGGCGCAGTATCCGGAACGATGGTGGTGCAGGGTACTCCCAGAGCTTGCGCATGCCACGCCAGGGCCTGGGCCATGTTGCCGGCGCTCGTGGTGTAGACCCCTCGGAGCGGACCCCTTTCGAGCGCCGCGAGAAGGGAGTTTCCCGCGCCCCGGACCTTGAACGAGCCGGTCGGCTGGAGGTTCTCGAGTTTGAGGTAGATCTTGCCGGGACCCGGCGAGCCGTCAAGGGGGATGAGCGGGGTCCTTAGGACCCGCGAACCCAGCCTCTCTCGCGCGCGCCGGATCGCCTCGAGGGAGACGGGCGCGGTGGCCGCCACAGGCTCCCCGAACCGGCGCGTCTACATGGTTCCATGCTTCCGGGTCACCCGACCTCGCCCGGGGCCGACCCCCGGGGAGATCGCGGGGCATCGATCCGGGACCGAGCTTTGATAGGTCGGACGCTTCTGGCAGGGCTGCGCCCAAGACCTGAGGTCGTCCTTGGTGGAGGCTCCGTCCACGAGATGGGAGACGCCGGCCGAGGTCTCGGGGTACCGGACGACCCCGGACTTCGCTGAGACCCTCCGTTTCGTCGAGGCGCTCGCCGCGGCCTTTCCCGAGACGATCCGGGTCGAGGGGTTCGGTCGAACCGGCGAAGGTCGCGAGCTCAAGGTCGTCATCGCGTCGGGCACAGGCGTCTTCGATCCCGACCAGGCCCGTGCTGCGGGACGCGTGGTCCTGCTGGTCCAGAACTGTATCCATGCCGGCGAGCCGGACGGGAAGGATGCGTGCCTTGCGTTGCTGCGGGACATCGTCACCTCCACGGGTCGAGGCGTGCTGCCCGGGAGCGTGGTGCTCCTGTGCGTCCCGGTCTACAACGTCGACGGTCACGAGCGGCGGTCCGCCTACAGTCGGTTGAATCAGAACGGCCCGAGCCCGTCCGGCTGGCGAGCGAACGGGACCAACCTCAATCTCAACCGCGACTACCTGAAGGCGGACGCGCCCGAGACGCGCGCGTTCCTCCGTCTCTTTCGTCGCTGGCTCCCCGACTTCTTCGTCGACAACCACGTCACCGACGGAGCGGACTTCGAGTACGACGTGACCTTCCAGCTCGACGCGACCCCGGACGTCTACCCGGCCACCGCGGAGTGGCTCCGGGACCGTGTGACCCCGGCGCTCGTGGACCGGGTCAACAGCTCCGGCCATCTCGCCTTCCCCCACGCGGTGTTCCCCCGCGACGCCGAGGACCCGGCCAAGGGACTGGCGTTCAACGAGAACCCGCCGAGGTTCTCGACGGGACAGATGATCCTGGAGAGCCGGCCCGGCCTCTTGGTCGAGATGCACATGCTCAAGGATTACCGGACCCGGGTCCGGGGCAACTACGAGCTGCTCCGGGGCTTGCTGGACGTTTTGGGCCAGGACGCCGGGCGGCTCATCGAGCTCAACCGTTCGGCGGACGCGGACGCCGCTCAGATCGGAAGCGAAGGTTCCGGGCCGCGTCAGTTTCCCCTGGTGATCGCCGGGAGCGGAGAGCTCGCGTCGGTCCACTTCCGGGGACGAACGTTCGCCCGTTTCCCGAGCGAGGTCTCCGGAGCCACCGCGATCCGGTACGGGTCCTCTCCTTGGGAGACCGACCTGCCGATCGAGAGCAACGCCAGGATCGAGGTCTCGGTCCGGCCTCCCGTTGCGTACATCGTTCCTCCCCAGTGGACCCACGTCATTGAGGTTCTGGAGGCGCATGGGGTCCAGATCCGTAGAACGACGGCGGAGTGGACCGGACCGGTCGAACGCTATCGCTGTTCGGGGATGGAGTGGCCGAGCCGTCCGTTCGAAGGGCGCTTTCCGATCCTTCGAGGGGGCAACGTAGAACCCGCCTTTGGGAG
>JASHYQ010000228.1 GCA_030042955.1 Thermoplasmata archaeon | reverse complement strand
CTGCGGAACCAGGGGCTTCGGGCCCCGACCGCGACGAGCTTCGGCGGGTTCTACCACCAGCTCCGGGCTCGGGCGGGTCTCACGGCGTCGAAGGACTAGGTTTCACGAGACCTTTTTCCGCCCTTCTCGGAGGGCGGCGCGGACCGGGTCGACCCTCCTTTGGGCTCTGAGCGGGACCCCCGGGGGGGCTTCCGGCCACCAACCCATGTCCGGCTGACCGTTCGGGCGACACGATAACTTACTATCCCGGGAGGTGCATCGCGGCGTCATGCCAGCCTCCGGCGCGGCGTCGCGCAGCCCATCGAACCCGTTCGAGGACCTGATCAATGCCCTGGCGGACCGCCACGGAAAGGTGGACCTTCGGCTCGAGGGGGTTTCCCTCAAGCTGCCGTACATCCCCGAGAGCGTGGAACTGAACGGCACGATGACGATCTCCTTCCACATGCGAGGGCTCAGCGACAAGGAGAAGGAAGCCCACGTCGCGAAGGAGATCCGGTCGCTGAAGTAGCCCGGGGCCCGAGGACCGCGCCGTCGCGGGCGGCGGTGCGGCGGCTCCGGGGACCGCCTTCCCGAGACGGGCCAGCTGGCACCGGATAGTTAATATGTATGAATGCGCATGCGTGTTAATGTGTATCACGCCTCCGCGCCTCCCCATAGTCCGCACCCGTGCCTGGTTCGCAGCTGCGGGCATGCGCCGGAGGACCACGTGCACACGCCCGAGCTGGCGGCGAGCACCGAGTCCGTAGTCTGGTGCACCCAATGCCGACGGCATGAGGTCCGCCGCGCAAAGACGAGCGGCTGGTTCTTCGGCCGTCGCGCCGCCGGCCGGGCCGCCTCGTAGGCCCGCACTCCGGCGGAGGGCAGCTTAGATTATCCGGGCATTGGCCAAGAGCCCGATACCGAACCCCCCGAACCCGGCCGCGATTCCGATAACGACCATGCGGAGCCCGCTCCGCCAGGTCACCCCGAGCGTGGTCCGGGCCTCGTACCAACCGACGGCGAAGAGCATGGCCGCGCTCGCGAGCACAGAGACCACGGCCGCGAGGTGGAGCATCGTCGGGAGGACGAGGAACGGGATCAGGGGGATGAACGAGCCGACAACGGTCGCGGCGAACACGACGAGCCCGCTGTTGAGCGGCTGGTCCTCGGAGACCGGGGAGAGGTGGAGCTCGAATGCCATCATCAGGTCGAGCATCGCCTTCGGCTTCGCCTCAACCTTCCGGACCATCTCTTCCAGCTCATCGCCCGTGAACCCCCAGTCCCGGAAGATGACCCGCACCTCGTCCCGTTCGATGTCGGGAACGTCACGCATCTCCGCCAATTCCCGCTGCTCCTCCGCGAGGTACAGGAGGCGGCGGGCCCGGGTGGAGGTGTAAGCGACGGCGCCCATCGAGATCGACTCGGCGGCCAGCGCGGCGAGCGCGGCGATGTAGATGATCCGCACGTTGTTGGTCGAGATGACGAGCCCGAGGAGAATCCCGAGGACGTTCACGAGACCGTCCTGGCTGCCCAGGATGAAGTCCGAGAGGCGCGTGGCCTGCGGGTGGTGCTCTTGGGGGGTCGTCCGCATTGCCGCCGCACCCTCCCCTTGGATTAAGAGGATGGCGGGGCAGTGCAGACCTCGGGCCTCGCCGGACCCGGTCCGGCGCGGAGAAGCGTTATCTTCCGACGCCGCGGTAATGGGGTGACCGGGACGCTGGATGCCCGGCATGCCTGATGCTAACGGACCCGCTACGATTGTCCCCCCGCCCGCGGCGTGCCGACGGGCCGAGGGCCCTGCGGTGAGCGAGCATCTTCGAGGGGCCACCTAGCATGCCCGCAGCAACCGACGCCCCGGTCGTCTCTTCCCCCACCGGCTTGACACCGGGGCGAGAGCGATGGATCCTCTTGCTGACCACGCTCGGCTCGCTGATGTTCGCGATCGACAGCACGATCGTCGTCCTAGCGCTGCCGACGATGGCCCGGGAGCTCACGGCTCCTCTCACCGTGCTGATCTGGGCGATCCTGCTGTACATCCTCCTTGGGGCGGCCCTGACGACCCAAGCAGGCCGGATGGGCGACCTATGGGGTCGTGGCAGGGTCTACAATGCGGGGTTCCTGGTCTTCACGGTCGGCTCGCTGCTGTGCGGACTCGCCCAGGGCGCGGAGTTCCTGGTCGCAGCGCGAGCCGTCCAGGCGATCGGCGGCTCGCTCCTGTTCGCCAACGCCAGCGCGATCCTCACCTACGTCTTCCCTCCGCGGCGCCGGGGGATGGCGTTCGGGATGCTGGCCCTCGGTTGGGGGGTCGGGGCGGTCCTCGGCATCCTGCTCGGCGGGGTCATCACCACCCTCCTCGGGTGGCGGTACATCTTCTTCATCAACATCCCCATTGGGATCGCCGCGGTCGGGATCGGCCTTCGCGTGCTCCCGGTGACCCCGCGGACCCCGACCCAGTTCGACTGGGGAGGCTTCGTGACCCTCACGGGACTGCTCGGGGCAATCTCCTACGGCGCGATCGAGGTCGCGATCTACGGAGGGAGCCTCCTCAACTACGGCTATCTCGTGCTGGGCGCAATCCTGGTCCCGGTCTTCGTCTACATCGAACTGCATGTCCCGCGTCCGATGGTCGAGGTCCGGGACCTGAAGAACCGCCTCCTCGCCTTCTCCCTCGTCGCCGGATTCTTCCAAAGCCTCGGCTACCTCTCA
The DNA here is from genome assembly GCA_030042955.1 of Thermoplasmata archaeon. Taxonomy (GTDB): domain Archaea; phylum Thermoplasmatota; class Thermoplasmata; order Lutacidiplasmatales; family UBA184; genus Lutacidiplasma. The sequence continues at coordinate 2,145 of JASHYQ010000228.1, read as the reverse complement.
ATCGTCTTCCTGCTCACCCTCTACCTCCAGGGGGTAAGGGCCCTGACCCCGCTCGATGCCTCCCTCCTCCTGATCCCCGGGTACTGCGTAGGGGCCGTCGCGGGGCCGGTGATGGGCCGTATCGTCTACAAAACCGGCACCCGGGCCCTCGCCACGGGGGGGATCCTGTTGATGATGGTCGGCGTCGGAGCCTACTCCTTCCTGGGAGGCGGCACCTGGCTCGGGTGGGTGCCGGTCATCTCCCTCGTCACCGGGCTCGGGACCGGGATGTTCTTCCCGGCCAACAACCTCGCGATCATGAGCCAGGCGGCGCCGGACCGCCTCGGCGCGGTCTCGGGGCTTCGGAGTACTCTTCAGAATATGGGGGCGCTCCTGAGCTTCGTCCTGTCATTCGCCGTCGCGACGGCGGCCGTCCCGAAGTACATCGCCTACGCGGTCTTCCTCGGCACGTTCAGCGGTGGGATCCCGTCCGCCTTCCTGGTCGGCCTCCACGACGCGCTCTACGTCTCCGCAGGGGTCCTCCTGGTCGCCGCCCTGCTCTCCTGGCAGCGGGGGGTCGACTCGGCCCTCGTCCGGCCCGCCACGCGGATTACGTCCGGTCCCTCTGGCGAGGCGACGGCCCTGCGCGCCGGCCCGGCCGGCGAGGCTTCCCCCGACCCGTCCGACCCCTGAGCGCCTCCTCGAGAATCCTCCCGTGGTCGAAGGCCAATCGAGGGCGGGGGCGGAGGGGAACCCATGCCGCGGCTGCGGCATCGTCGCCTCCGCTCGGTGGCCCTCCCCGGCCTTTGATCTCGAATACGACCGACACGACGTGCTTTCGGGGGTCCCGGCGGGGGTCGGAGTAGACCCCCAGGACCCGACCCACTCGCCCGGCGAGACCCGTCTCCTCCTTGAGCTCACGGTGCATGGCGTTCTCGACCGTCTCGCCAACCTCGACGAAGCCCCCCGGGAGCGCCCACTCGCCCTTGAACGGGGGGTGCCCGCGGCGGACGAGGAGTACCCGGGACCCCCGGACCCAGAGAGCATCGACAGCCAAGGAGGGCCCGGGGTACCGTCGCGTCACGCTCGCACGAGCGGATGGAGCGGAATAAGGGCCTCGGTCTGAGCCTCTGGGGGCCTCCGCCCGAATTATTAAGGTGCCCCGACTGGTCCGCATCCCGCTCATGATGATCGTCCGCTCGAAGGCCCCGCTCCGAATCAGCTTCGCGGGAGGGGGGACGGATGTCTCGCCGTATCCTGAGGAGAAGGGCGGAGCCGTGCTGAACTGCACGATCAGCCGCTACGCCTACGCGACCCTGGAGGCGGGTCCTTCGGACGACGGCGCGGTCTCGGTCCAGTCGCTCGACTTCAATCTCTCGGTCAACTACGCCAAGCCCGAGGACCTGGTCTACAACGGCGAGCTCGACCTGGTCAAGGCCGCCGTCAACGTCCTCCGACCCAAGGGGAGCGACCGGCGGGAGTCCCTCCGCCTCTCCCTCCACTCGGACGCTCCGGTCGGGACCGGGCTCGGAAGCTCGTCGACCATGGCGGTCGCCTTGGTCGGCGCCTTCCAGCGATACCTCCGGCAGTCCTGGACGGCCTACGAGGTCGCCGAGCTCGCCTATCGGATCGAGCGCCAGGAGCTGCGGCTCAAGGGCGGGCGGCAGGACATGTACGCGGCGGCGTTCGGCGGGTTCAATTTCATGGAGTTCGACAGCCAGCGGACGATCGTGACCCCGCTCAAGATCTCCTCCGAGGTCGCGAACGAGCTCGCCTACCGCCTCCTGCTCTGCTACACGGGTACGAGCCACTACTCGGACGACATCATCCAGCGCCAGCAGGCGAGCTACGCTCACAAGGAGGGGGCCACGGTCCGGGCGTTGGACGCCACCAAGGCGCTCGCCATCGACATGAAGAACGAGCTCCTCCGGGGGAACATCGACGCGATGGGCCGCCTCCTCGACGAGGGGTGGCAGCTGAAGAAGCAGTTCACCGAGGGGATCTCGAACCCCCACATCGATGCCTTCTACGAGCGGGCCCGGGCAGCGGGTGCCCTGGGAGGCAAGCTCGTGGGAAGCGGGGGAGGGGGGTACATCCTCCTCTTCTGCGACTTCGCCCGACGGGCGGAGGTCGCGAAGGCGGTCCAGGCGTCCGGCGGGACCGTCA
>JASHYQ010000227.1 GCA_030042955.1 Thermoplasmata archaeon | reverse complement strand
CTCTCCGCGACCCGCGCCTCCGTGATCGAGACCGACGCGCTGCACGGCATCAACATCGACCGACTGGTCGCGCGCATGGAGCAGGCCCCGGACCTTTCGGGGAAGCTGATGCTCCGGGGCAACCCGCCGGTCGGCGTCTGCACGATCTGCGTCGGGAAGAAGGAGATCGGCTGGCAGCAGCACTTCGGGGTCGTTCGTCAGCTCGAGGGCGAGGCGTTCTACCGCGGAGAGTAGATGACCGGCATCTACCTGGACAACGCGGCCTCCACCCCGGTCGACCCGCGCGTCGTCGAGGCGATGCGGCCGTTCTTCACGGAGACGTTCGGCAACCCGTCGAGCCTGCACCGCTTCGGCCGTCAGGCACGAGAGGCGATCGACCAGGCCCGGGCGACCCTCGCGTCGCAGATCGGGGCGGCCCGACCGGAGGAGCTCATCTTCACCTCCGGGGGCACCGAGTCGAACAACCTCGCGCTGAAGGGGCTCGCCTTCGCCCAGCGCAAGAAGGGCCGGCATCTCATCACCAGCAAGGTCGAGCACGACTGCATCCTGAACTCCACGGCGTGGCTCGAGGAGCAGGGGTTCACCGTCACCTACCTCGACGTCGACCCGGACGGACTGGTGCGGCCCGCCGACCTCGCCGCGGCGATCCGACCCGACACGATCCTGGTCTCCGTGATGCATGCCAACCACGAGATCGGGGCCGTGGAGCCGATCCGCGAGCTGGGGCAGATCTGCGCGGAGCGGAGGGTGCCGTTCCACACCGACGCCTGCCAGTCGTTCGGCAAGCTCCCGATCGACGTCGAGCGCGACCATCTGTCGCTCGTGACCCTGAACGCCCACAAGGTCCACGGTCCGAAGGGGGTCGGGGCCCTGTACGTGCGCTCGGGCGCGGGCCTCGAGGCCTGGCAGCACGGTGGAGGCCACGAGTTCGGGCTCCGGTCGTCCACGGAGAACGTCCCGGGGATCGTCGGTTTCGGGAAGGCGGCGGAGATCGCCGAGATCGAGCGACCTCGGGAGATGCCGAGGCTGCTGCGGCTGCGCGACCGGATCATCGACCAGGCGCTCGCCTCGCTCCCGGGAGCGTACCTGAACGGGCCCCGGCGCCAGCGCCTGCCGACGAACGTGAACCTCGGGTTCCACGGTCGGGAGGGAGAGGCGATCTCGCTGCTCCTGCGCCTGGACGAGCGGGGGATCGCGGTGGCCACGGGCTCGGCCTGCTCCTCCCATCAGGGAGACCAGCCGTCCCATGTCCTGTTGGCCATCGGCCGCGACCCGGTAGAGGCCCGGGGCGCCCTCCGTGTCACCCTCGGCCGTTTCACGACCGAAGAAGAGGTGGAGACGTTCCTGCGCGAACTGAGAGAGGCGCTCGCGACGTTGCGACCGATCAACTCCCTGATGGCACCGGAACCGATCTCCGCGGGAGCCTAGATGGCGGGCACGGAGACGGCCCCGCCGGCCCTCCTGGAGCAACTGCCCGGGCTCGACTGCGGGCTGTGCGGCTTCCGCTCCTGCGCGGAGTTGGCCGCCGCGGCCCTGGGCGACCCCAAGCTGCTCGAACGGTGCGTGATGCGCGAACCCTCGCCGCTGCCGCTCCCGATGACGGCGACCGAGACACCGGTGGTGGCCCCGCCGGCCGCGGCGGCGTGCGACGGCTGCGGCTTCGCCACGGTCGTCGAGCCCCGCAACTGGAAGGACCACCTCGGCCGCGAGTACGACTTCGTGCTCCAGACGTTCCCCGAGGAACCGGGGCCGCGCGAGACGATCCTGCCCCACAATCCGGCGCTCACCCGCGAGATGAACATCCAGAAGGGCGACGTCCTGATCGGACGGCCGCTCGGGATGTCGTGCGGGTGCCCGATCACCCACTGCGGCGTCGTGATGTCGGCGGACCCCCGGACCGGCGTCATGGTCTGGTGCGTGACCGGCCCGCTGCGGGCCCGCTCCGAGGGGTTCAAGGATCTCGGATACTACTCGGCCCAGGCCTACGAGGGTCTCGTCACCGAGGCTCGCTCGGAGCTGCGGATCGGGACCCGGTACTGGTTCCTGCCGCGCCGCTGCATGCTCCAGTGGCGCCACAGCGGTCTGATCAACTTCCTGTCAAGGACCCCGCGCGGACTCCAGATCCGGATCGAGGGGTTGATGATCGGGTAGCTCTCGCGGCCCCTAGCCTCGCGGGCGTGCCGGACGCTCCGTTCCGGTAGGCGACGAGGGCGTCCTTCCAGGCGACCGGGGTTCTGACGGTCGACGCCCTGGAGGAGGAACGCGGTGAGACCGTGACCCATGGCTGCCTCCGACCTCCGCCGACGTTGGACCGCGAGCCGCCTCGGGGGGTGGCCGGTGGCTCCTAGCCGTGGAGGTTGGCCTCGACGATGCGCTCGAACCCCGGCGGCTTCGGCGGCCAGCCGTCGGCCATGTAGGCGAGGAACGCTTCGCGCGTCGGCTGCGCGAGAGCCTCGTTCGTCTCGCGTTCGTAGCCGATCGTCGTCGAGTAGCGCTCGGGCGGCGGGAGGCCGTGGAGGTGGCCGTAGTGCGCCGGGAACACCTCGGTGCCCTCCGGGAGGGTCAGGATCTTGGTCGTCAGGCTCTCCCAGAGCCGTGTCGGATCGCCCGAGCCGAGGTCGGTGCGTCCGCACGAACCGGGCAGGAGCGTGTCGCCCGTGAAGACGGCATCCCCCGAGAGGAGGGAGACGTGGTCGACCGTGTGCCCCGGGGTCTCCAGGACGACGAGCTCGGAGCTCCCGAGCTTGAGCCCCTGACCGTCGGCCAGGATCTCGTGCGGGTACTGCGCCGGGGACCTGCGGCTGAGATGGATCGCGGCCCCCGTCCGCTGGTGGATCGCCCCGTGGCCGGAGAGGTGGTCGGCGTGGGTGTGCGTCTCCACGATGGCCCGCAGCCGGAGCCGCTGCGCGGTCAGGGCGTGCAGGTAGGGGGCCACGTCCTTGCCGGGGTCGAGGAGGAGCGCCTCTCGGCTCGACCGGTCGTGGACGAGGTAGGCCAGGCAACCCGTAGCGAGGTTCGGGAACTGCTGGAGCACAAGGGAACGGGCCGCGTCGTCGCCGTACCGGGGGATCGTGGGGTCCACGACGCGGGCGTACTCGTCGATCCCCCCTTCCAGCACGGCGACGTTCTCCAACCCGGAAGCGCGTAGGAGGTCCGCCGCTCTGAGCGCGCTCCCTCCGTGGTGACAGTAGACGACGATCAGGGGCCCCCGGGGAAGGTCGACGAGCCGCTCGGCGAGCTCCCGCAAGGGCATCCATCGGTCGCCCGGGAATCGGGCGATCGAACGCTGCTCCCAACTTCGGACGTCCAGCAGGAGCGGAGGCCGGTCGGAGGCCAGCATGTCGTGCAGCGCAACCGGGCCGACCCTCGCGATGGGGGGGCCGTCCCCGACCTCGGACGACGCGAGCGGCGAACGCTCCTGAGACGGCCCGCGCTGTGGGGCGGGAGGACGCCTGCCCGGGGAGCTCTCGGGGAGATTCGGCTGGCGAGCTGGCGTCATGCGATCGTCACCTGCACGGAGTGCACCGAGTTTATCCCGTACTGAAAATCGTTCTCTTCCGGCGCCGCCGGCTGCGTGGCACCGGTCGCGTCGGTCGCGCGGACCCGCACCGTGGCGCGTCCGCGCTGTTCCGGGGACCA